>JAYURR010000095.1:0-44568 GCA_043756605.1 Chitinophagaceae bacterium | reverse complement strand
AAAAGTTCATCAACTTTTCGGTTGATTGGTTTAGCTGCATTGCTTTTGGATACTTTAGCTGAATGGCGGACAGTTTATTTTTATAGAACAGTGAATACGGAGACCCTAAATCAAACTGCATAAAAAACTGCTTCGCACAATTTTTTAATTTTACGGGTATAAGAATGGCCGTATGTAGTTCCCATGTTGAATTAACCGAATCTCCCTGCCAGTAAAATGGGATGGAATAAGTTTTTGCTGGCAACAGCAGATGATTAACTTCAAAGCCAGGCATAGATTGTGATCGGGCAAAGCCACCATAAATTACAGCACCAAAAATACAAGTAGCTGCAATGCTTCTTAAAAATCTCCATGTAGTGTGCATCATATATTTGTTTAAGATGCAAAACTATATCCCATGTTGCCTCACTCAGCCGTAGTTTACCCGACATTACCCCGACATTTACTGCTAATTAGCAACCTGCACTGGCGGTTCAAGCGTAAAATCGGTTTTTTTCATACGCCATATAGCTGTTGTAATAATAATGATATTGATAAAGTACATAATAAAGAACGGCCATAAATAGTTTAGCGAATAAAAATTTTTAAAATATACAGCGATGATAAAATTATAGGCCAACGAAAGTAAAAGAAATATATATAGTGCTACCATCCAGTAAATCTGATTGCTTATTACCTTTCTTGCAAAAGCAATTATTGCAGGGTTTTGCTCATTTGATTTTTTAAGCATACGGGCAGGTACCAGAAAGTGTACCAACGGAATTACAAGATAACTAAAGCACGAAAGGCAAAGCATTTGAAGGAAATGTTTTCCATCTTGTAAGTTAGGAGAGATTGATGAATTTATAGAATTGGTTAAACTGGCTTTATTGCTGTTAGTATTGGCTAACAGTTCTTCAAAACTAATGTTTAAAACTGCTGCAATTGCTTTTACAGTATATGATCTTGGAATACTTTCACCGCTTTCAATTCGCTGAATAGTGCGAACTGTAACATTCGTTAAGTCTGCTAATTGTTCCTGTGTAAGCCCCTTTTTTTTTCTTGCAATAACTATCCTTTGATATAATTCCATCCCCAAAAACTTTTTTTGTAAAGATAATGTTCTTAAATTTTTTGGATATAGTTGTGATTATACAAAGCCAAAAACTTTGTGGCTTGTCTCAATGCAGATACTTTATAACTTATACTCCCTACAATGAAGTACAACAGCAAAATGCCCATCCTGCAAAAGCTGATTGGCTTTCTATTTCTCCTTCTCCACCCTTGTTGGCGTATCCTTACCACTCACAATGGTTTTACTGCTTATAGCAATGGCTTTAATAATTTCTGCCATATTGTTCATATCCAACGTACCAATTTCATCGCTTTGTTTATGATAATTGGGTTCGTTGTTGGGAGCTTCTTCCATTTTTGATGTGGAGATGGTATGTGCCGGAACACCAAGCTCAGCAAGGGTTGCATTATCGCTGCGATAAAATAAATTTTGTTTGGGATAAGGGTCGGGCTCAAATTTAAATTTACTGCCAGCAAGGTTGGCCTGCAGTATTTTGCCCATATCGCTTTTTTCGTAACCGGTTATGTAGGCGCTGTTGGTGCCCCACTTGCTTTCGGTACCAATCATTTCAATATTAAACATGGCCATTACCTTAGCCGGATCTAATTGTTTACTGAAGTAAGTGCTGCCGTAGCCGCCAATTTCCTCAGCAGTAAAAGCTACAAAAATTAAAGTGCGTTGGTTGTTTTTTATTTTGCTGAAATATTTTGCAAGCATCATTATGGCGGTGGTGCCGGCAGCATCATCGTTGGCACCATTAAAAATACTATCGCCTTTTGCATCTGCTTTGCCAATACCTAAATGATCGTAATGTGCGCCAAAAACAACGTACTCATCTTTTTTACTTTTGCCGGGTATAATACCAATTACATTTTTAAGTTTTTGAGCCGTCAATTCATTTTTAACATGCAAGTGAATGGAAGCAGGATTGAGGTTGGCGGTTAAAATAAATATTTGCGAAACCGGCGAAGAAAATTTTGCATTGCCTGTAAAGCGCTTCATCCTGGCAAAGCGGGTGGCATGGGCAGTATCAATCAGTATCAGTATATTCTTTTCTTTTTCAAATAAAGAGAAAACCGTTTTATTAAAATCATCTTCTTTTTTTACCACAACTATTTCATAATCTTTTAAAGAAGTGATATGCAGATCGGCCATGGTTGAGTTGGCTGCCACATTACTGCTGCTTAGTGTTTCAGCATCCAGCGTACCACTGATATCCAGCGGCTTTGCTTTAATCATGGTTATATCCTGAAAATAGCTGGTTGCATTACCAAAAAATTTAAGGTTGCTTTTTGCAAATTCTGCTGCAATAAAATCAGCGGCTTTATCAATGCCGTGCGTAAATGTTTTACGGCCCTGCATATCATCTGCAGCCAGTATGCTTTCAATACGCTCCACTTCTGTGGCATTAATTATCTTATCAATTTTTTGCGCAGCCACAGAAAAAAAACACAGCAATAAAGTGCTGTGCAAAATGAAAATCTTTTTAAGTATCATAGCTAACCTTTAAACCTTTAAACAAATAAACCATTAAACCTTCTTACAAACTCATCATCTCCTTAAACTTTACCGCCTGCCTGCGGCTGACTTCAATTTTTTCGCCGCCCTGCAGCTCCAGCAAAAGTCCGCCATTAAAATAGGGTTCAATCTTTTCAATCATACGCAGGTTTACAATATGCTTGCGGTTGGCCCTAAAAAAAAGTTTCTCATCAAGCCTTTCTTCCAGCGCATTCAGCGATTTTAAAATCAGTGGCTTGTAACTTCCAAAAAACACTTTGGCATAATTGCCCACACTTTCAAACAACCTTACTTCGCCCAGTTTTACAAACCAGCAACGTTCGCCATCTTTTACAAAAACCTGATCTTTATCAGTTAAAATACCACGGTTAATACCAGCCATGGTTGCTGCCATTTCTTTTTCATCTGCCAGTTGTAATTTTTGTATGGCATCGGCCAGGCGCTTGGGTTCTACGGGTTTCATCAGGTAATCAAGCGCATTAAATTCAAATGCTTTTAAAGCATATTCATCGTAGGCGGTTGTAAAAATTACATGTGGTGCACTGTCTAATTCAGTAAGCATATCAAACCCTGTTTTGCCGGGCATCTGTATATCTAAAAAAATAAGATCGGGCGATAGGTTTTCAATTTTTTCCAAACCCTCGGCAGCATTGGCTGCTTCGCCCACCACTTCAATTTCCGGAAAATCGAGCAACAGTTTTTTTAATTCATTTCTTGCTAAACGTTCATCATCAATTATTACAGCTTTTTGCATAATATATAAGTTTTAGCCTGCCTAATGGCAGGTAAGGTTAATAATTTTTAAACAAGCACCGGTAAGGTAACTTTAGATTCTACCATGGTTGCATCCAGGTTTTTAATTTCAAAAACAGCTTTGCCCTGGTACATTAAATTCAGGCGGTCCTGCGTACTTTTTATGCCAAAGCCTTCTCCATTGGGGTTGCTTAACAATTGCCCGGTGTTTTGTACCTGCAGTTGCATCACATTATCTTTAAAAATAGCAACCACACGTACTACGCCGCCCAAAACCTGTTTGCTAATGCCATGTTTAATAGCATTTTCTACCAGGGTTTGCAGCATCATGGGCGGCACCTGTTGCTGTAAAGTATCTTCATCAATATCAAATTCAATTTTCAATCTTTCTTCAAAACGCATTTGCTCAAGTGCCAGGTAATCTTTTACAATATCCAGTTCTTTTGCCAACGGTACTGTTTCCGATTTTTCGGCCTGCATACTGCTGCGCAGGATGTTGCTTAACTCGGTAATGGCTCTTCTGGCACGCTGTGGATTTTCATCAACCAGTGCCCGTATGCTGTTTAGCGAGTTAAAAATAAAATGCGGATTGATATGCGATTTTATTGTTTTTAATTCCAGTTCTTTAACGGTTGATTCAAGTTTTAACCGGTCCAGCTGATCCTTCCTGTTTTTTTCTACATAATGATAAACAATGTAGATTAGCATCCATATGGCTATCAGCAGTAAGTTGTAGTAAATACCAACCAGGTCTGATTTGTTTTCGTACACCCACACCCCTTTTTTATTTTTTACCCAACCGGTGTTTTTTTTAATTTCAGAAATGCCCTTTTGTACAGATGTATCTTTGCTGAACGTATTTATTTTGTAGTATGCAAGCGAATCGAGGCCAAATTCCCTTTCCATTTTAACCGCTTTTTCAAGCTTTTGGTTTTGGTAGTAAGTATCGTACGAATATCCCGAACGGGATTCGGCAAAATCGCTGGCATAATACAACAAAGTACCAGTTGCACCAACTGCCACAATAAACATAAAAAAAATACGATCGAAAGAAAACTTTAACCAGTTTGTTTTTTTAATAATAAACCGCAGCAGGTGTGTTGTTAATATGCCAGATACCAAAAGTATGCACAGGCTTATAACATATTCCTTTTGGCCGCCCTGCTCTTTAAAACGGTCGCCAAAAACTACAAAATTAAAATAGAGTAGTATTAAGCCCCAAACACCCCAACCTGTTATTTGGCAAAGCCAATACCTGATATTTGATTTATGCATACGATAAAATTACCCCGTAATTTACCGAATTTAATTATCCTAATGATTAATGGCTAAATGCTGTGGTGAGAGGTTGTTTTATGCAATGCAACCGTTTGCAATTTGGTTATATTATTAATTTTATCGGCTATGGTTTCTTCTTTAATGAGTATGGCAGCACCTGCCGTTTTGGGTATTATAGGAAAACATGCAAGCGAAAATAAGTATGAGTGCCGGTAGCATTGCATCTTTACTTAGCAGCCAGAAAAATAATATTGAAGCAGCCATGCCAGCCGGTTTAAACTTAAGTAGTGTGCTGGGTAATTTTGGTGGTAATGTAAGCGATGCTGCTAAAACTACAACCGCAACAAATTATGCAAAGGACACTGTTGAAAATACCGGCGGCTCTATGAAATTTTTACTACCCTTGCTATTACTTGCTGCTGCTGCTGCTGCTGTTGCTGCCTGGTACTTTTTTTGGTAAGGGTTGTAATAAAGGGGCTGATGTAGTTGCAGATGGGCCTGATACAACAGGCATAAAAACCGAAGAAATGGCTGGGGATGTTAAAAATACGGCAGCTTCGGCTATAAGTACACTGGATAGTTTAACAGGCAACTTTAATTATAACCTGGGTAAAATGGTAACCATTGATTTGCCAAACGGGGCCGAAAAATTGGAAGTTGGCGAATTTTCAACAGAAAATAAATTGTATAAGTTTTTATCAGATGCAGGCGCAGCTTTAGATACCGTAAAAGCTAACTGTGTGAGTTTACCAATGTGCGTTTTAAAACCGGCGGATCGGAAATTACCAACGAATCGATGACACAATTGAAGTACATGGTAGCCATTACCAAAGGTTACCCAACGGAGCAATTTAAGCTGGGTGGTTATACAGATAATACCGGCAGCTCTGCAGGTAATATTACATTATCGCAAAAAAGGGCAGATGCTGTTGTGGCTACGCTTGCAAAACTGGGCGCCATTTCAAAATCAATTGCAGGCGCTAAAGGTTATGGACCCGATTGGCCGAAGGCCGATAACGTAACACCCGAAGGCAGTGCACAAAAACGCCGGGTGGCAGTTAATGTAAAAGCAAAATAAAAAGATTGGTGGGGGTATATTTAAAAGCCTTTCGTTTAATTACGGAAGGCTTTTTTTATTTCAGCCCAAATAAAACAAGTATTTTTACAGCATGGCCAACCCCAATTTAAATAACGAAGCTGAGTTTTTAAATTCTGCAGAAAAAGAATTTGAAAACACCATCAGGCCGGCGGCTATAGACGATTTTTCGGGCCAGAGCCAGATCATAGATAACATTACCATTTTTATAAAAGCAGCCAAAATGCGTGGCGAGGCGTTGGATCATATTTTGTTTCATGGTCCGCCAGGGCTGGGAAAAACAACCCTATCCCGCATTGTAGCCAACGAGCTGGGCGTAAGCATACGTGAAACCAGCGGACCCGTAATTGAAAAAGCCGGCGACCTGGCAGGCTTGCTTACCAACCTGGAGCCCAACGATGTTTTATTTATAGACGAAATTCACAGGCTTAGTACCGTGGTAGAAGAATACCTGTACGCCGCCATGGAAGATTTTAGGATTGATATTATGATTGACAGCGGGCCCAATGCACGTAGCGTACAAATAAATCTGAATCCGTTTACTTTAATTGGTGCAACCACCAGAAGCGGTTTACTTACGGCTCCGTTGCTTTCACGCTTTGGTATAAAAAGCCGGTTGGAATATTATGATGCCGTTACGCTTAAAAATATTATCCTCCGCTCTTCAAAAATATTAAACACAAAAATTACCAGCGATGCTGCTGCAGAAATTGCAGGCCGCAGCCGCGGTACACCACGTATTGCAAACGGACTGCTGCGCCGGGTACGTGATTTTGCACAGGTTATTGGCAATGGCACCATTGATTTGGCTATTACAGAACATGCTTTAAAAGCACTGAATGTAGATAAACACGGGCTTGATGAAATGGACAATCGTATTTTACACACCATTATTGATAAATTTAAAGGTGGCCCGGTTGGCATTACTACCATTGCAACCGCCGTTGGCGAAGAAGTAGGAACACTTGAAGAAGTGTACGAACCCTTTTTAATACAGGAAGGTTTTTTACAACGCACTGCACGGGGCAGAGAAGCTACTGCGAAAGCTTATGAGCATTTGGGGAAGAAAGCAGCTTTTGGAGGAGGAGATGGTTTATTGTTTGGGGATGGGAAATAAAGTACTCTAATAATCAAATAAATCTTTCAAATTTAAATCCAATGCTTTTGCAATTGCATGTAGTGTTGAAAGTGTTGGGTTAATCAAACCTTTTTCAATTCTGTATATCTGGCTCAGATCAACATCTACCTCATAACTTAACACTTCCATAGATAATTTTTTAGCCTGCCGCAGTTTTCTGAGGTTATTACCAAAAGCAATCAGCACTTTTTTATCTCTTAAATTATTCAAGAGTGCAAAGTCAAATTGCTTTGTAAAATTTATTTAGGCATGTATGCCTAATATACAAAATATTTTTATATCTTTACTAACTAAAAACTTAACTATTATGCAAAATTTAATTAAAAATTTCATGAAAAAAACATCTTATTTTCTTTTTTTAGCTGGACTTTTATTTATTGGCTTTACATCATGTAATCCAGAGGAGCCTACTTATAATTTAAATTATACTGGCCAAACTTATGCAAATTGTCCTGGAGTACCCGTTTGTGAACCCAATGGTACAAATTGTGTGGATGGAGGCGCAAGTTTTCAGGAAACAAACGCTGATTTGTTGAGCAGTTTTTATGCTGCAGTTAATGCAAATACAGTACAAACATTTTTCGAAACACACAATTGGGGGGCAATTTTTCCATCATTTATTGGAAACTCTGCTATTTTATCCGAAATAGCTGCTTACAACTATTCAGTAATAGTTTCTAGTGATGGATCAATAATATTTGTGCGTAGTGTAGAAGCAGGATTAACTGATGGGAATGTTATATTTGTCGTAAAAGCCCCTCCTTCTTTAGCTAACCCTTGTTATTAATTACAAATAGAAGAGTTAAAAGCCATTTACAAAAATTTGATTTACATTTAAATGGGGATGTTAAAATTAATATCCCCACTTAATTTTTACAAATCACCATGAATGCTTCTTTATATAGAAACCAATTCGCCATTTTAATTGTTGTATTATTTTTTAGCTGCTTACGAAAAAGTGATACTACAGTAATTACTAAAGAATCCTTAACCTTTTCTGAAAGTGAAATCAGGCCAGTCAGAATATTAAATACTGGAGTAATACAATTAGAGATAAAGAAAAATAATATTAACCCAAAATTTTTTTCTGGCATACAGTTTATTAATGGGTCAGATTATTTTTTGTATCTGGATTTAAAGGACTCCTTAACTTTTATTAATTTAAAAAACAATAATGTTAAAAGAACATTTATTGGTCATATTGTGAAAAGCATGGGGCTTTTCTATTCTTCAAAAGTAGAGGGGGCGAATTTTTATTTTATTAACAATAATACCAAAATATTTTATCATTACATTATTACAAAATCAAATGATGAATTAAAGTTAGTCAATTTATATAAATTAAATACAAGTCATGATTTTACAAAGTTCACCTTTGGCGGCAGAGGATTGTCAACCAATTTTATTTTTCATTATCCCTTTCTGCTAATAAATTATTCTATGCAAGGCAAAATGAATTTCATTGGTAAAACAGGTATAGTTTACTTCAATATTGAAGATGCAAAATTGATTCCGTTCTTTATTGTGACCTATCCAAAAAAGTATTTTAAAGAGCGAATTTATACGACTGATTTATTGTTTGACATGGTTAATGATAGCTGTATCGCTTATGCCTTTGCATCAAGTGATGAAATTGGTGTTTATGATTTAGCAAATAAAGTAGAAACAAGAACATCAATTAAACATTCTTGCGGATTTTTAGCCTTTGATAAATCCAAAGAAATGAATCTTGGATATATAAATAAATACCTTTTACTTAATGAAGTCAATAGGAAGATTTTAACCGACAGTAACCAGAATATTTATATAATTAAGCAATTGGCAAAGCAAAATAAAAGCGATAGCATAGTTAAAGAATGCTATATCATGAATAGGAATTTAACCCCTATCATGAAATTCAAATTCAATTTTCAATTATCACAACGCTTTTTTTTTAAAACCAGCAATGGTTTCTTAGCATTTTCAGATTCTCTCAATAAAGCCTACTGCTATGAATTTTAATAAACAATTTCTATTAATTTGTTTTTTTATTTGCTTATTTGGGTGCGCAAGGAAAAAAAAGATTCCTCCTCCAACTTTTAATACTCAAATAATTGAAAGTAAAATAGGGGCAAAGCCAGCAATTTTTCTTTCATGCACTAGGTGCGGCTGCATTGTGGAAGAATTGAATAAAATAAATTTTTCTGATCCGGAATCACTATTAAAATTTGACATTTATGCTGATTCTAACTGCATAAAGGATGTTGGATTTAAAAAGATATTGAAATATTCACCACAATCTTTTTTAGATAGTGTTTATGAAGAAAATTATAGTATTATATTATTCAAAAAAGGTAAAAATAACATAAAAATGCATTTAGTTAAAACGGAAGAATCAAAAAATATGAAGCAGATTCTGGATGAATTTTTGTGAGTCGCCGCCGCCAGCTTCGCAAGAACAATTTCGCCTTTGTGGGTACTCTAGACCCTGTTCAATAAGCCAATACACAAATTCGTGAGCGCCGTAACCTTGTCTCCGACAAACAGCGAAACAATTAAATGATGTAAATAAGAATGGGTAGTGGTTCCGGCTTGTCAGAAGACGAGCCGGAACATCCGGATAGAAAAGTGATCTCAATTAATCCGAGATGGCTTTTTTAAATTTTATGATAAAGAAAATTACTCCGTAACAACCAACCTGAAACCATTACCGTGAATGTTCACAATTTCCAGCGCAGGATCTTCTCTTAAATATTTACGCAGCTTGGCAATATACACATCCATACTACGGCCATTAAAATAGGTATCGCTTCCCCATATTTTTTTAAGGGCAATTTCACGGCTAAGCAAATCGTTTTTGTATTCGCTCAGCATTTTAAGTAATTCATTTTCTTTTGGTGAAAGGGTTTGTGTTTTACCATCAATAATCAACTCCCGAAGGCGTGGGTTAAAATGATAATTGCCCAAATCGTATTCTGCATTCACTTCTTCTCGGTGCAGTTCTTCATTACGTTTTAATATCGCTTTAATTTTAAGCAGCAGTACTTCACTGTCGAAAGGTTTGGTAATATAATCATCGGCTCCCAGTTTGTAACCTTGTATAATGTCGTCCTTCATAGTTTTTGCACTCAGGAAAAATAAAGGCACATCGGGGTTTACATCCCGTATTTCTTCAGCCAGTGTAAATCCGTCCATATTGGGCATCATCACATCCAGCAGGCAAAGGTCAAATTTTTCACGTTGAAATGCAGCCAGGCCAAGCTTACCATCTCTTTCTAATGTTACATTATAATCATTAAGCTCCAGGTAGTTTTTTAATACCATGCCAAGGTTGGTATCATCTTCGCAAAGCAGAATTTGTGGTTTAATTGGGTCCATGTTTTTTAGTTTATTAGCAAATAAAATTAATTCAAAGTTTACACAGCGAATATAGTGCCTAATTTTTTGTTAAAGGTGCTTTGCCACTAATAAGATGAGGGATTTTGCCTTTGGCAAAAAAAAGAGTTTGCCACAGATTCCACAATTTAACACAGATTTTTTTATTTGCTTCGCAAAATGATATTGCCACAGAAGCACGGAAGCACAGAAACTATTTTTTGATATATTTTCTGTCAGTCAAAGTTTTTAAAAAGGCAACAATATCTTTTTTCTCTCTATCTGTTAAACCCAATGGTTCTTTCAGTGCATTATCTATATTAATGGCATCCGGTACAAATTTTTGCGGATGATCATAATATTCTACTACTTGTTCCAGTGTTGTAAGCATACCGTTGTGCATGTAAGGTGCTGTAACGGCAATGTTGCGCAGGCCGGGTGTTTTAAATTTTCCACGGTCGGTTTCTTTATTGGTAAGATTGAACAGGCCTGCATCGTTTAAATCTTTTCCATTATACAAGCCAATGTTTTTAAATTCATCGGTTGTAAAGTCTTCCATGCGGTGGCAATCAAAACATTTTGCTTTATCGCCTACAAATAATTGCCTGCCTCTTTCTTCAGATGCTGATAAATTTTTCAGGTCGTTGCTCCAGTCGTCAAATTTACTGTCAACAGTTTCCAACGTTTTTTCGTAGGCCGAAAAGGCCGCTGCCAGGTTTTTTGCATTTGGCTTTTGTCTGAATATTTTTTGAAAAAGCAGTCTGTACTCTTTTGATTGATTTAATCTTTTAACCGCTTCATCAATTGGCAAACCCATTTCGTCGGGGTTTTGTATGGGCATTAAAGCCTGTTCTTCTAATGATGAGGCCCGGCCATCCCAAAAATAATACGGCCGGTTCTTCATATTTAAAACCGATGGTGTATTGCGTTTGGTAAGTTTACCGGCAATGCCAACACTAAACGCAACTGTATCGGCAAATGCATATTTTGGTATGTGGCAACTGGCACAGCTTACAGATGAATCTTTAGAAAGAATTTTTTCTGAAAATAATTTTTTACCAAGAGCGGATATGGTTTTAATATCTGCATTTTCTGCTTCAAAAAAAGAACTGATTACAACAATTGTAAAAACGGCAGCAAAAAAAGTAAAGACTGTTTTTTTCATCAAGCCAAATTTACAATGCTTGCAGTAAAAATCTTCAGTAACTTATAAATTACTGTTTGTATCTTTCAAAAAAATAATTTTCTATGGCAAACAAAGAAGCTTTTATTGAAGCAATTAAGAACGGGTACACATTTAAAGGGGAAGCTGTAAAAATTGGCGCAGCCGTGCTGGATGGTGAGCTGGTGCCGGAAGCAGGTATTTATCTGCCTTTAAAAACTTTAAACCGCCACGGGCTTATTGCTGGTGCAACCGGTACCGGTAAAACAAAAACCCTGCAGGTTATCAGCGAATTTTTAAGCGATAACAGCGTACCGGTTATGTTGATGGATATTAAAGGCGACCTCAGCGGAATTGCAGCCATGGGTGCCGCAAACGATAAAATAAAAGAACGTTACCAAAAACTGAATATTGAATATAAGCCGGCTTTGTTTCCGGTTGAGTTGATGACATTAACCGGGCAAAAAGGTGTTCACCTGAGAGCAACAGTAAGTGAGTTTGGCCCCATATTATTAAGCAAGATTTTAGAATTGAACGATACACAGGGTGGTGTAGTGGCCATGATTTTTAAATATTGCGATGATACAAAACTGCCATTGCTCGACCTGAAAGATTTTATTAAAGTGCTGCAATTTATTGGTGATGAAGGCAAGGCCGAAATTGAAAAACAATACGGCAAAATTTCAACCTCCTCTACCGGAACCATTTTACGCAAAGTGATTGAACTGCAGCAACAGGGTGCTGATATTTTTTTTGGCGAAAGAAGTTTTGAAGTAGATGACCTGATGCGTATTGCAGATGATGGCCGTGGAATGATAAGCGTTTTGCGTGTTACCGATTTGCAGGATAAACCAAAACTCTTCTCAACTTTTATGTTGCAGATGCTTGCGGAATTGTATGCCAGTTGCCCCGAAGAAGGCGATATGGACAAACCCAAGCTGGTAATGTTTATTGATGAAGCGCATTTAATTTTTAACGAAGCCAGTCCGGCTTTATTACAACAGATTGAAACCATTGTAAAACTGATACGTTCAAAAGGTATCGGCATTTTCTTTTGTACGCAAAACCCAATGGATGTGCCGGCGAGTGTGCTGAGCCAACTGGGTTTAAAAGTGCAGCATGCCTTGCGTGCCTTTACGGCTGCAGATAGAAAAGTAATTAAGCAAACTGCAGAGAATTATCCCGAAACAGAATTTTATAAAACTGAAGATTTAATTACCCAAATGGGCATTGGCGAAGCATTGATTACGATGCTGAATGAAAAAGGCATACCCACACCACTGGCGCATACTATGCTTTGTGCACCACGCAGCCGTATGGATGTGCTGATGGATGAAGAGATTGATGCCATCAACGCAAAATCTAAAATGGTAGCCAAGTACAACAAAACTGTAGATAGCGAAAGTGCTTACGAAATATTAACTGCCAAGCTGGAAGAAGCTGCCGAAAAATCGGCGCAGGAAGAAACAGACGACAGCAGCAGTGCTGGAAAAAAATCAACAAAAGAAACAGAATCAGCTTTTGAAAAAGTAACAAACAACAGCATTGTAAAAAGTATGGTGCGTACGGCTGGCACTACCATTGTTCGATCTCTCCTCGGTGCTTTGGGTTTGGGTGGCAGAAGCAGGAGTTCGAAAAGTAAAGGTTGGTTTAGTTGATAGAAAACAGATTATTTTGAAGTGCCGGGTAAATTGCCAGCACTTAGTAATTTTATAGTATGAGAAAATTGCAAAATGCTTTCCAGCATCGCTTTGGCCCGCTGGCCGTATTGGCCTTAATTGTTTTTACGCTGAGTTTTATTACCAGGCTAACTTTATTAATTATAAGCTGGCCAAACCTGGAGTTAAGTTTTTTACGATTGGTTGGTATTTTTTTTATCGGCTTTTTTTACGACATCATCGTCTGGAGTTTTTTTGCCATACCCGTTGCATTTTATTGCTGGTTGATGAGGGACAGTTGGTATCAAAAAAAATGGCAACGCATACCTCTCTTTTTCCTTTTCTTTATAATTACGCTGATACTGGTTATTAATGTGGGCGGCGAAATTATTTTTTGGGATGAATTTAATGTACGCTATAATTTTATAGCGGTTGATTATTTGGTTTACACAACCGAAGTTATCGGGAATATTATAGAGTCGTACAACATTCCGTTAATTGCATCTGCAGTGGTTGTTGCGGTTGCAGCTATTCTTTTTTTAGTACGAAAAAAAATTATTGCTTCGCAGCAGGTAAGTATGCGTTTTGCAAAGCGCACCCTTTTCTTTTTTGTTTTTATGCTGATACCTGTTGCCGGATATTTTTTAGTAAACAACCGTTTTAAGGATACAAGCAGCAATAATTATGTAAATGAATTGGGGGGCAATGGCATTTACGAATTTGGCGCTGCTTTTTGGAATAACGAGATTGATTACAACAAATTTTATGCTACCAGAAACGATACAGCCAATTTTAAAATTCTGCGCAATATGTTGCATGCACCAAATGCAACTTTCAATAATGATCCCTTAAGTATTGAGCGGCATATAAAAACAGACAGTACGGAACATAAATGGAACGTAGTACTCATCAGTGTTGAAAGTTTTAGCGGCGATTATTTAAAACGCTTTGGTAATAAAGAAAATATTACGCCTTATCTCGATTCACTGATACCGCATGGGCTTTGGTTCGATCAGTTTTATGCATCGGGCACCAGAACCGTACGAGGGCTGGAAGCCTTATCCATGGCCATTCCGCCAACGCCTGGCCAATCTATTGTACGCCGGCCAGATAATGCGGATATGTTTACCATGGGCAGTGTTTTAAAAGCAAAAGGGTATCAAGTGAATTATATTTATGGCGGCAATTCCTTCTTTGATAATATGGGAAAATATTTTAGTAATAGCAGTTACAAAGTGTTGGATAAAAGAGATATTCCGGATAGTATGGTGCATGTTACTACTGCCTGGGGAGCCGATGATGAAGCTGCTTTTAATTTTACCATTCAGCAATGCGATAAAAGTTACAGCAGCAATAAACTTTTTTTTAATCATATAATGACGGTAAGTAACCACCGCCCTTATACTTATCCCGAAGGGAGGATAGATATTGATCCCCAAAGCCAAACTATACAGGGAGCAGTTAAATACACCGATTACGCCATTAATAAATTTATAAAAGATGCACAGCAAAAGCCCTGGTTTAACAATACCTTGTTTGTAATTGTAGCCGATCATTGTGCAAAGAGTGCCGGTAAAACAGACTTGCCGGTAAACCGTTACCATATACCTTGCATTATTTATGCACCGCAATTGATAAAACCTGCCGTTGAAAAAAGATTGGTAAGCCAGATAGATTTAGCCCCAACAATTTTGGGTTTAATGAACCTGAATTATACCAGTCGTTTCTTAGGCTACGATGTATATAACATGACAACGGGAAATGAACGTGCATTTATAAGTACCTATCAGGATATGGGTTATATTAAAAATGGAAAACTGGTCATTTTATCGCCACAGCAAAAAATAAAAACTTTTACACCCGATTTTGTAACTGGCGCAAACGTTGGCAGTAATAACTCAAGTGAGCTTGTAAATGAGGCAATTGCCTGGTATCAGTGCGCCAGTTATCTATATAAATCGGGTAAATACAAGGCCGCCAAACAAGTTAATAAATAAAACAATACAATTTGATAATCAATGAGTTACAAAATGTGTTCTCTACGTATTAATACCCGTTTTGTTTAAAACTGGTAAAATATTTAATTAAAATGTTGTACGGTAGTAAAAACCACATTATCTTCGTTTCGGTTTTTCATAGGATATTGGATTTTAAAGCGGGACTAGATTTCTATCTTGGTCCCTTTTTTATGCTTGTACCTAGGCTTTGGGTGCATAACCCAGTTTACCTTCCTTATCAGTTTTTAATTTTTCTTCGGCAAGCAGGTAGTTGATTACTTTCCATATTTTCTCTTTTTTTACACCTTTCATGGAAAGCAATATTTCTTCAACCAAAAAATATTGGTCTTTTGTGCAATTAATAATTTTAGCAGTAATATCATCAAACTCCTCTGTAGAAATATGCAGCGCTTTTTCATTGATGCAGTTATCACAAATACCGCATGCTTTTATTTTTACCAGTGTAAAATAACCGGCAATATGCTGGCTACGGCAACCAGTTGATTTTTTAATGTAACCAATCATTGCATTTACCCGATCCTCAAAATTTTGTTTTCGTTTTAAATAATCAGCACTGTTCACCTGGTAATTATCGTTGTACATACGGTTTTGCAGGAGCGTTATTTGTGGTTTCTCTTTTTGGGCCGAGTAACTTATTATTCCATAGTCGTTCAGTTTTTGCAGGTCTTTTTTTAATATTGAAATATCTGATTGTATAAATTTTGCCAGCTTACTTTCATAAATCGTAGCCGGATAATCAAAAATGCCCTGATAAGATCGTAGCAGCCCTTTTATCAATGGTTCCAATGCAGCATTTTGTTTTTCAAAATCAGTAAGATCTTCCCGGTTGGTAGTAAACACAACAGTGGAAGGTTTAAAAAAAACTTCGTTAAAGCTTATGATGTCTTCCTGTTCCAAAGCCTTGATGGCGTATGTGGCTGTAAGTATATTTAATTTAAAAGCAGTTGAAAAAACCGAGATATCAAAATCGTAACCCAGCCCTTCTCCACTTCCTGCGGCAATCTGCAGGTGATTCATCAGCCCAATGTAAACCTGTTTAATTTGTTCAGCCACCGGAAAGCGGATGCCAGCTTGATCTTGCAGGCTTTGTATTTCGGTATAATTGTACAACAAAACAGCATAAGCCCTTTTTCCATCGCGGCCAGCCCGGCCTGCTTCCTGGTAATAGTTTTCTAAGCAATCAGGCACGTCGTAATGCACTACAATCCTTACATCGGGCTTATCTATACCCATACCAAATGCATTGGTACTCACAATCACCCTTGTTTTATTACTGATCCAGTTTTCCTGCTTTTTATTTCTTTCATCATTACTTAAACCAGCGTGGTAATAATCTGCATTAATATTATTCAATCTCAGTAAATCTGCCATTTCTTTTGTGTGCTTGCGGCTTTTGCAATACACTATGGCAGTGCCCGGTACATTTTTTAAAATCTCTAATAATTTATTTTGTTTTGATGGCACATTAAAAACTGAATAAGAAAGATTAAGCCGCTCAAATGATTGCTGAAATACTTTCCACGAGCCAACAGCATTTGAAAGATTAAGAATCTTTCCAGTAGCATTTTCCAAAGCTCCCCCTTCAGCGGGCTGGGGGGTACTTAGTTTATCACAAATATCATCTTGTACAATCTTAGTGGCAGATGCTGTAAGTGCTAACACCGGTACTGCAGTAAGTAATTCCCGCAGTGCCGCAATACGCATGTAAGGAGGTCTGAAATCGTATCCCCATTGTGAGATGCAATGAGCTTCATCCACAGCAAGCAAATTAATATTCATGGCCGGCAGCATTTCTAAAAACAAGTTTGTTTCAAGCCTTTCAGGCGAAACATATAAGAATTTAAAATTGCCATAAGCCGCATTCTGCAATGTTTTTTGTATTTCTAAAAAACTCATGCCGGAGTAAAGCGCCAACGCAGGAATACCTTTTTGTTTTAAATTTTCAACCTGGTCTTTCATCAATGCAATCAGCGGACTTACCACCAGACACAAGCCATCTTTTGCCAAAGCCGGTACCTGGAAGCATATTGATTTACCACCACCGGTAGGCAGCAATGCAAGTGTATCTTTTCCATCTAGCACTGCATTGATAATGTCTTCCTGCAGCGGACGGAAACTCTTGTAACCCCAATATTGTTTTAAGATTTCGTGAATGTTCAACCTGGTATTTTAGGGATTGAAATTAAAGCCTTTTGAAGTAATTTTAGCTAAATCAATTAAATACTTCTTATGTATTTTTTTGCTCTGGAATGTGTAAAATTAAAAATCATGAAAACAACTTTTCTCTTCATGCTGGTATTTTGTGGAATATCGGTAAATGCACAAAAACAAAAGGCCTTTAAAGAGAAGTTTGTAAAAATTGACATGCCGGAATTACCAATTGCAACGTTTCCGGAAAACACTATTCGTGTTTCGGGTATACGGGTAATACAAATGGTTAGCGATAGTGTAAGAATGGGCTATGCTCATAAGGGCATGGACTATTCCATAGCAACATTGATATTTAAAAAGCCGCTTACCGAAATTTTACAGAAACAGGTAAACAGAATGTATAAGCATGAATTTAAAAAAGATGGAGCTACCATATTTTGGGTGGTAAAAGATTTGCGGTTTGGTGCAAAATCAGGTGCTACAAATTATACTGCTGTCCGTATTCTACCCGATTTTGCTACTATAGATTGTTCGTACACCCGTTTTAATGCAGATGCGTATATTTCATCTGATGGAAATTTATTTAAAAAAGTATGCACTATAGATACAGTGTTTTTAGTTTTAAACCTGGCAAGCGGGCATGGCCCCGACCTGGAAAATGCTTTAAGAGTGCTGTTAAGAAGAACATTATTAACAGGAAAAGAAGTACTTGAACAACCTGGTGATGAATTAACTGTTGAACAAATAACCGATTGGGCAGCACAAAAGCCAATTGCTCAGATATTGGTTGACAGTAACTACCGTGATGGTGCTTATGCCAGTTATGAAGAATTTCTTGCCAATAATCCCTCTATAAAAAATTATGAAAAGGTTGTTGGTAAAAAGAAAAAAGTGAAATTAATTACTATGGCTGAAAACAGCCGGAAAGATACTTTGAAGGTATGGGGCATCTGCAAAAACGGTGAAATATATAAATACCATGACGAATCATTGATACCGATAGAAAAAAAGGGTGCCGGTTTTATTATTTCTGGTTATGTTGAAAATACTACAAGGCTCAATAATAATAAGTTCAATATGGGGTTGATTGCAGACATGGCATTGGGAATAACAGCAGGTGTATTTATGAACAATGGAATTTTTATTACCATTATTTCTGTTTCCGGTAAGCCGCTGTTGGTAGATTCTATACCATACTTTGATGACCCCAAAGTACAACCTTTAGCTACCTGTATTAATATGAGAACAGGCGAATTTTCTTTTTAAACCACTTTCTTAAATTTAAGCCAGATAGAATTTATAGCCAGCACCACATCGCTGAAACCCATAGCCAGCGCAGCAAAGCCGGGTTGTAATAAACCAATGGCTGCAATGGGTATAGCAACAATATTATAAATAAAAGCCCAGAATAAGTTGCCTTTAATTGTTTTAAAAGTGTGCTTACCCAAACCCAAAGCCAGCGGTAAATTTTGTATGCCGTTATTCATTAAAACTACCTGTGCACTTTGCACAGCCAGTTGTGTAGCATCGCTCATAGAAATACCGATGGTTGCCTTTGCCAATGCAGGCGCATCATTAATGCCATCGCCAACCATGGCAACAGGGCTTTTGGCATTTAACTCACCGATGATTTGTAATTTTTCTTCCGGCGTTTTTTCAGCATATACTTTATCAATACCCAGAGCATCGGCAATTTTTTTTGTGCGCTCTAAACTATCGCCGCTTAATAAAATGGTTTGTATGTTTTTTTTATGCAGATAACTGATTACTTCTTTTGCTTCTGCTCTTATTTCATCTTCCACATCAAACCAGCCAACTAATTTTTCGTTTTGTAATAAATAAGCAGTGTGCGATAAATCATCAGTGAGTGCCGAAGCGATTTTGTGAGAACCCAATTGATAAATATTACCTGCTGCATCTGCTGCCTTCATACCCAATCCTTTTATTTCTTCAATTTTTTTCCAGTTAATGGGGTTATTTATTTTCCACCCGGTAGTTATTGCTTTTGCAATGGGGTGATTGGAATATTTTTCAAGCGAAAAAATAATTTGCTTAAATAAATTTTCGTCAAGCGTACTATCCAATTTGCTGATGGTCATCTGTCCTTTGGTGAGTGTACCGGTTTTATCAAACACAACAGTGGTAATACTTTTAAATAATTCCAGACTTTTTGCATTGCGGAAAAGGATACCATTTTTTGCAGCACGGCCAAGCCCAACAGCAATTGCAGCAGGTGTTGCAAGCCCCATAGCACATGGGCAACTTATTACCAGCACGGCAATGCTACGCATGAGTGAATTGGTGACGCTTATATCAAAAGCAAAATAGTTTATTAAAAAAGTAAGCACTGCAATAGCTAAAACGGCCGGCACAAAAACGGCACTTATTTTATCTGCCAGTTGTTGAATGGGTGGCTTTTCGCCTTGTGCCTGTTTTACAAGCGTAAGTATATTGCTGAGTACCGTATCTTTTCCAACGGCAGTAACCTGTGCTTTAACGGTTCCATCGGTAATAACACTTCCGCCAATTAAAGCATCTTTCTTTATTTTGTGTACGGGTTTACTTTCACCGGTTAGCAATGCTTCATTTACATGTACATCGCCCCACAAAATTTTACAATCAATGGGAACCTGTTCACCGGTTTTTATAAAGATAAGATCACCCACATGTAGTGTAGTATTCTCAACCAGAAAAATAAGTTCTTTATGCTCCTCATCAAAAGCAATCATATTGGCCATTACTTTTTGCTGTGCGGCCAGTTTATTTAATTCTTTTTGTGTGCCGGCAACTGATTTATGTTCTATCCACTCACCTAAAAAAACAAGTGTAATAATGGTAGCTGCTGTTTCGTAAAAAACATAGTCCATACCCAGGTTACCCATTGTTCCAATAAGACTGTAAACAAAAGCTGCAGTGGCTCCAATGGCAATCAACACATTCATATTTGGAATTCCATGGCGCAGACTTTTAATTGCACTCACACCAAAATAGCCCATACCTACAATGTACACAGGTATGCATATTGCCAGTTGTATCCAGGGGTTCATCAAAAAATGAATATGCCACGGAAGCATGTGCAGCATCAACACTAAAGTAAAAGGTAAGCAGAAAAGAAAGCGTTGTAGGTGGTTGGAGAAAAACTTACGTTTCTCGTTTCTTGTTATTGCTTGTTCGTTAATAACCTTATAACCTAAGTCAGATATCCCTTTTGTTAACTCTTCTTTTGTATGATTACCATTCAATTCAAAACTTACTTCGCCGCCAATAAAATTAACTTTTACATCTTTCAATCCCTCTTTTTCAAGATAACGGTTAATGGTTAATGCACAGTTGGTGCAGGTCATGCCTTCTACTTTCCAGTCAACTTTTTCCATAATGCAAAATTATTCTTTGATATTGTGATACGATTACTAATGAAGGAAAATATCTTTGCAACATGGAGGTAAGTTTTTTACTGAACGAGATTGATGCTGCTGCAAAAAAACTGCTGGCTAAAACCGGCTATTACAAAGTATTAGCCTTTCATGGCGAAATGGGGGCCGGCAAAACCACTTTTATACATGCATTATGTGAGGCAATGGATGTAACAGATGTTGTTAGCAGTCCTACGTTTTCTATTATTAATGAGTATAAGACCAAAGAAGGGAACACTGTTTACCATATGGATTTGTACCGCATTAAAGACGAAAACGAAGCCATTACTGCCGGTGTGGAAGATTGCCTGTACTCAGGAAATATCTGTTTAGTGGAATGGCCCCAAAAAGCAGCAGGTATTTTTCCGGATGATACTTTGCACATTAGCATAATCTCTGTTGATGATAATACAAGAAAGCTGAAAATTAATTTGTAATTTGTAAGCTTACAAAACATTGTTATGGCCACTTCAAAACCCTTTATCTCTCCTTCATTTAGTTACGAAACCCTGGAAGAAACTCTGGATATTAAAGCCAAAGGCGCAGAGTTGCTGATTGGCATACCTAAAGAAAATTCGTTTAACGAAAACCGCATTGCATTAACACCCGAAGCAGTTGGTGTTATGATTGCAAATGGCCACCAGGTAGTGGTAGAAACCAAAGCCGGCGATGGTGCCAGCTATACCGATAACGATTACAGCGAAGCAGGTGCAAAAATTGCCTACGATAAAAAAGAAGTTTTTGAATGTGATATTCTGGTAAAAAGTGCCCCGGTAAGTGAAAGTGAATGCGAGTTGCTGAAACCAAATCAATACATTATTTCGCCCATTCACCTGGCGGTGATGAAACGTGAAATTTTGCAGAAGATGATGGACAAAAAAATCACTGCACTTAGTTTTGAAAATTTAAAAGATGATACCGGCCACAACCCCATTGTACGCAGCATGAGTGAGATTGCCGGCAGTGCCGTGATGCTGATTGCCGGGCAATATTTAAGCAAAGCAAATAATGGCAAAGGCGTTTTGGTTGGCGGCATCAGCGGCATACCACCCACAAAAGTTATTATAATTGGTGCCGGTATTGTGGGTGAATATGCTGCCCGTACAGCACTGGCCATGGGTGCCAGCGTAAAGGTTTTTGACAACAGTATTTACCGGTTAAAACGTTTGCAGAATAATATTGGCGTACGCTTATGGACATCTGTATTAGAACCTAAAATTTTAGCTAAGCAATTAAAAACCTGCGATGTGGCGGTTGGTGCATTAAGCGGTGCAGCCGGCCGAACGCCCATTGTTGTTACCGAAGAAACCGTAAGCCGCATGCGGCCAGGCAGTGTAATTGTTGATGTAAGCATTGACCATGGCGGTTGTTTTGAAACCAGCAAAGTTACCACACATGAAAAACCGGTGTTTACAAAATACGATGTGATACATTATTGCGTACCCAATATACCCAGCGGCTTTGCCCGAACAGCCTCACAAGCCATCAGTAATGTATTAATGCCGCTGATGCTTGAAACCGGCGAGGATGGCGGCATTGACCATATTGTGTGGCATAAGATAAACATACGCAGCGGTATTTATTTATACAAAGGAAGCCTCACTAATTTTTATTTAAGCGAAAGATTTGATTTGAAATTTACTGATTTGAATTTGCTGATAGCGAGTAAAAGATAGGGCTTCTAAATAATGCTTCCATTTTATTCTGGTGTTACTGTATAACCTTCTTTTCTTAATAAATTAATCAAACCATTATTTCCGGCTAAATGCGAAGCTCCTACTGCAAAAAAGCAACTTTCCTTTTTTATTGCAACTGTAATTTTTGGCAACCAGTTTAAATTCCTTTTATCTAAAACATCAATTGTCATTTCCGGATTAATTTTCTGCATTGCAAAGTAAAAATAATTGATGTTGTGCGTTGCATATACTTTTAAGCTTTTTTTGTACAGCTCAAGGTATATATCAATATTATCAATAAAATCCGATAGGTAAGTAAACCCATCTTCCGGAGCATATTTTTTTAAATAGGCTGTTTCTTCAGAACTCTCTAACCCGTCAGTAGCAATATTTTTAGAGTTTGCCAGTAGTATTAAATACTCTTCGTACGATGTAAAATAAAGCTGTGCTTTGTAGCCCAATATTATGTTTCGATATAAATATGATTTCATTTTATAAATACTATCTGTTTCTACTGAATTGGGTGAATAAAATTTTATTGCTTTTTTCAATTGCTTGTAATGTCTTTTTTTTAAATGATTTTTTGCAGAATCATTGCCAGGTAAAAAAACATCTGCCATAAACAGGGAGTCACTCGTTTCTGTAAATAGCCGGTTGCAGTTAAAAATTAATTTTTTAAGTTTTTGAGAGGTATCAATATTACCGATTGGTATTTCATGAATAGTGCCCATTAAATATGAAGGGTATAGGAGCCCGTTTCCTTCAATTTTCCAGATCAGTGAATTTTCTACAGGTTTTACTAAAGAGTCAGTTTGAGCAGTTAAACTGGAGCAATAAAATAAAAGGATAACGCAATAAAATAGTTTTCTTAACATGGTTACTATTTATAGTTTCCAATCTCAATCACTTCCTCACAAAAACCATACTCTTCTTTTACATTGCTGCTTACAATTACCAGTTTATCTTTTGTGTAATTTTTTATAAGATTGAGGTACAATGCAATTCCATCTGCATCTAAGTTTGTAGTTGGTTCATCTAACAAAAGCACCGGTGTATTGCTGAAGAAAGCTTGTGCAAGTTTTAAGCGTTGTTTCATTCCGCTGCTGAAATAACGAATTTGTTTGTTGATGGCATTTTCCAAGCCAACAATTTTCAGCATTTCTTCAATACTAAGTGATTGTATTAAAGGTTTAAATTTTGAATGAAAAGTAAGCATTTCTTTTGCTGTCATTTCTTCAATAAGTTCCAGATAAGGGGCGGCAATGGAGATGTTTTGATAATGTACCTCGTTTCTTGTTTCTTGTTTCTCGTTATTTGTTTCTGGTTGTTCGGTTTGGTATTTAACAGTTCCTTCATTGTGTAAAGTGGCACCGGCTATAACCTGCAACAGGGTTGATTTTCCGGAGCCGTTGGGGCCCGTGATAGCATAACTTTTGGCGGAAGTAAATGTGTAATTGCAGTGGCGGAAAATCCACTCACGGTTGTAACGTTTGCCGGTATTGATTAAGGTAATTTCCATGCCCCAAACCCCTAAAGGGCTTTTATAATCTGCTAGATAAAAAATGAAGCTGATTAGCTAGCAGAGAAATTTATTAAATAATGATATTCTGTGATAGTAATGAAGGGTATAAAATATTGTTTAAACAGGCTGCACCTAAGTTCCCCTTCAGGTTCCTGCAAAGGAACGAACGTAGTTCAGGGGCGTTTTACTCATCCTCTGTACTTCCTTTGGTAAACCGCTTAATAATTCCACGGCCGCTTTCTCTTATAAAAGTTACAATTTCATCACGCTCATCGGTTGCCGGTAATTCTTCTTCAATATAATTAAGCGCCTGCGAAGTGTTGAGACCTTTGTTATAAATGAAACGATAGATATCGAGTATTTTATTGATCCTGTCGAGTGAAAAGCCACGGCGTTTTAAACCAACGGAATTAACGCCTGCGTAACTTAATGGAGTACGGCCGGCTTTTATATAAGGAGGTACATCTTTTCCAAAAAATGATCCGCCACTTATAAAAGCATGCTGGCCAATTTCTACAAACTGGTGTACGGCACACATGCCGCCGAGTATTGCATAATCGCCAATGGTTACATGCCCTGCAACCTGCGTATTGTTACTTAGTATACAATTATTGCCAACAATACAATCGTGGGCAATATGGCTGTATGCCATTATCAGGCAATTGTTGCCCACTTTGGTGGTCCACCTATCTTTACTGCCTCTGTTTATTGTTACAAATTCACGAATGGTTGTATTATCTCCTATCTCTACGGTAGTATGTTCGCCTTCGTATTTAAGATCCTGTGGAATGGCGGCAATTACAGAGCCGGGAAAAATGCGGCAGTTCTTGCCTATTCTTGCGCCTTCCATAATTGTTACGTTACTTCCTATCCAGGTTCCTTCGCCAATTTCAACGTTCTGGTGAATAACGCTGAAGGGATCAACCTTTACGTTAGTAGCAAGATTGGCATTCGGGTGAATGTACGTATGGGGATGAATCATAGTTAATGTGCTAATGTGCTAATGTGCTGATTTGCTAATTCGCAACCCTATAGCATTGATTATTATTTTATTTGTTAAAGTTATCTTTTTAGTGATTTTCATTGCGCTTTCACTGTTATTAAAATCTAATGTAAGCAATTGTCTGCAATTAGCACATTAGCACATTAGCTCATTTGTTTTAATTTCTTTTTACCAATTGTGCGGTTAAATCGGCTTCGGTACATAATTTATTACCTACATAAACACTTCCTTTCATTACACATATTCCTCTTCGTATCGGTTCTGTAAGTTCCATTTTCAAAATTAATGTATCGCCGGGCACTACTTTCTGTTTGAACTTGCAGTTATCTATCTTTAAAAAATAAGTATCATATTGGCCATCGGGCATGGCATTAATACAAAGCAGCCCGCCGGTTTGTGCCAGTGCTTCAATCTGTAAAACACCCGGCATGATAGGGTTTCCGGGAAAATGGCCCTGGAAAAAATATTCATTTACCGTAACATTTTTTACACCTACTATCATTGTATCTGTTAATTCAATGATCTTATCAACCATAATGAAAGGAAAACGGTGTGGTAGTGTTTTTTCAATCTGTTGCTGTGTATAAACGGGGTCCTGGTTAGGATCATACACCGGAATATCCCGGGTGTGTTTATTTTTTTTTATGTACTGTTTTATTTTTTTTGCAAACTCCACATTGCTGCTGTGGCCGGGTCGGTTTGTAATAATGTGCGCTTTAATGGGATAACCGATCAATGCCAGGTCGCCAACTACATCTAATAATTTATGCCTTGCAGGTTCGTTTGCAAAATGCAGCACAAGATTATTCAGATATCCTTCACTTTTTACTTCTACCTTAGCTCTGCCAAAGGCTTTTGCCAGTCTGGCCATTTCTTCGTCGGTTACGGGTTTATCAACTACCACAATGGCATTGTTGATGTCGCCGCCTTTTACCAGGTTATTATCAAGCAGCATTTCCAACTCATGCAAAAAACAAAACGTGCGGCAGGGAGCAATTTCAATCTTAAAATCCTTCATGCTTTTTAAACTGGCATGTTGCGTACCCAAAACCGGACTGTTAAAATCTATCAGCGTTGTAATCTGATAATTCACGGCTGGCAGTGCCGTCATCTCCACTTTTTTTATGTCATCAAAGTAAGATATGTTGGTATCAATGGTGTACCAGATTTTAGCAGCATCCTGTTCCAGCACGCCGGTTTTTTCTATAATTTCTACAAAGGGTTCGCTGCTGCCATCAATAATTGGTATTTCGGGGCCGTTCAATTCAATCAGGCAATTATCTACACCCATACCAACCAATGCGGCTAAAATATGCTCAACGGTGCTCACTTTGCAATCGCCTTTTTCTAAAGTTGTTCCTCTTGATGTATCGGTAACGAGGTCGCAATCGGCTTTTATAATGGGCATATCGGGTAAATCGGTACGCTGAAACTGGTAACCAAAACCAGGGTTGGCGGGCTTCAGCGTCATATCAACATTAATACCCGAATGCAGGCCCGTGCCTGATATGCTTACCGCCTTAACCAATGTATGTTGCCTGTCTGGATTGAAATTTTTATCCATGTGTTGCGCTAAATTTTGTTGGCAAAGATATTTAAAATATGCTGCCAGCGAACTTACCCCAAAATGTAGCGGAAACGCCCGTTAAAACTGAAACTGAAAGCTTCCAAAAATGCCAAATTTATTTTGCGTACCGGCATAAGTAGTTGATGGAGAAAGCCGCCAAATAAAATCGATGCGGAAAACTTTGAAGATGTTATCAATGCCGGTACCAACTTCAATAAAAGTTTTACCGTTTAATTTTTTAAATGCAGAAATTTTGTTGCCGTTGATGTCTGTTAAATAATTCAACGCCTCATTATTATCGCTTAACGAACCCCAAAGCGATTTTACGGTATAAAACTGTCGCCATTTTAATTTACGGGTTAATGGAATAAAGCGAAACAGGCCCGAACCAATATTGTGCTCCATATTTACACCGGCATATTTATCGCTTAAATACTCAAACCGGTTCATCAGGTTAAATGCAAACGGGTTGTAATAATGAAGATCGTTTCCCGGATGATTTTCAAGATTGGTGAACGGTAAAGTGCCATTTATTTTTCCGGCATAAAGCCTGTAATACAAAGTTCCGTAGGGCGATATCTTCATCATATCTTTTATCAGGATAGAATATTTTGTGTAGTTGTAAGCACTGTTAAAAACACCGGCAATGCCTTTGCTGAACATAGCTTCAACAACCGGGTATTTAGTGCCGATGGAGATGCGGTTGTAATCTGTTTTTAAAAACCTTTCTAAATAAGCAAAGCGTAATTTTACAGCTACTTCAAAATTGGTTAGCGGCGTACCGTTTTTTACCGAAAAATCTTTTAACTGCGGCAGGTTAAAAGTTAATGGTGTGTACTGCCTGTGCGATACAAACAACTCTGTTGAAAAACCTTTACCCAAATCGCTTACGCCATCAAACCTTATATCTTTTACGTTGATAAACTTGCGGCTGGTACCTTGTTTTCTTACTGCAATTGAAAAAATATTATCCTGGCTAACTTCGCCAAGCTGGTTAATGCCATTGTCAACATCGTTTTGGTAAGATACATGCAACCGCATCCATTTGGGCTCTCTGTTTACAATCCAGAAAGCTTCGGCCTGGCCTTTAAATCTTTTATCTCTAAAACCGTAAGCGAGGTAAGTATGCAGGTAAACATTTTTAAATAATTTTTTGTTGGTACCCAGGTCAAAACGCAGGCGGGTACCCTGCACAGTATCGGCACTTACCCAGTTAAACCAGGGCCCTATTTCAAACTTACCTACATAGCGGTAACCGGTAACCAAAAACCGTAAATTGGTTTGCAGTTTTTTAAATTTGGGTGTGGCATTTAACTTATCAATGGTTTGGTAAATTGCTTTTTCGTTTTTTGATAAGGTATCGTGCCGCAGGTCTTTCCAATCTGCCTCATCATTTTTTACAACCCCTTTTTCTGATTTTACAAGCTCCTGTATGCGCTGCTCTTTAAAAGCGGTGGTTAAAGAATCGCTGTTGATAATTATGTCTTTGTAAGAGGTTGTTTTACGGCCGATAAGTGTAAGCGAATTTTTACCCAGCACCCTAAAATCGGCAAAAAATTTATCACGGTTTAAAAAAATCACCGAGTCGTTTAAAGGAAGATATTCCTGAAAAATACTGATCCTGTCAATATAATTGATGTTGGCATCTTTACCCAGGTACATGGATATTCTGCGTATCTGAAAAGTTTTTTCTGTAACCCATGCATCACCTTCAAAAGTATTTTGCCCGGCATGCTTTGGGCGAAATACAAAATGATATTGTTTGCCGCCATTTACAACCTGTGTATCGGGCACTGTAAAAATGTAGTAAGCATCAGCATTATCGTTAAAGGGGCTTATAAAATCCCTATCAATTACATTTACAAAATTGCTGTAAATGCTTACGTTTTGATCCATAACGCCCAGCAGTTTGCTAAAGCTTTCGTTATTAAAACCTACGGTTTTACTGGCTTTAATATTCTCGTAAAATTTTTTTGGGTTTTTTTGATATGCATAATCACTTAAACTTTCAATAAGGTATGTTGGTAAAAATGGAGCAGTTTCTGAGGTGCTGTCCATATTATCAAAAATGAAAGAATAATTTTTTAGCAGAAAATTCTTTTTGGCTTTATCTACATTAAAATTTTTAATATCAATCTCTAGTTTGTTGTATGCCTCGTAACTAAAGTTGCCCAGATCGTACCGGTTGTACTGCTTTTTTTTGCTCATTATTTTTTTCCATAAAAACAAGCCGCGGTTCCATTTGGCTTTTACAATTACTTCGCCTTTTGCGGTTCCTCTTTCAAGAGCAATGTTGAGGTTTTGATTATTTTGTAGTTGCGTAATGGGCATTTTATAAAGCTCAAAGCCAATAAAGCTTACCACTAAAGTATCATCTTTAAAATTGTTGAGTACAAAAGTAAACTGGCCGGCGCTATCGGTGCTTTTGCCAACACCCGAGCGTGCAAAATATACTGATGCGTAAGCAACCGGTTCTTTGGTGTGCCCGTCAATTACAGTACCCGAAAAAGAAATAGGTTGTGCAAAAGATAGTGTTGTTAAACAAATGAACAGGAGTAATAATATGCTGTGCTTAGAAGTATTCAAAAAATTAATTTTACGAGTTGGGTATGGTATTCCTGTCATAACTTATTTCTGAAGTAACAAAGGTATTTTATTTTTTTAGTGTACCGGCTAAAGAAAATGTTAAGTAGTTGATTTAAGACAATAGTAGGGCCAATGCGTGGATATATTTAACTGATTGTATTACATGCTGTTTTTATTTATGAATTCTTTTAGCATTTTTTCAAGCTCCATTACCCTTTTTTCCAATGCAGGTAAATTTCTAGCTACAGCCTGGGAGCGCATAGAAGTTACATAATCAATTGCAGGTGTGCCTGTAACTGAAGTATTGGGTGTTTTTATAGATTTACTTACGCCGCTTTTACCATTAATTTTTGTACCATCTGCAATTTGTAGATGTCCGGCTAATCCTGCCTGCCCACCAATTATTACATTATTACCAATTTTTGTACTGCCACTTACCCCGGTTAATGCAGCAATAGCGGTATTATTTCCAACTTCTACATTGTGTGCTATTTGAAGCAGGTTATCCAGTTTAGCACCGGTTTTTATCAATGTACTTCCTATTGTTGCCCTGTCAATAGTGGTGTTAGCACCTATTTCAACATAATCCTGTATGATTACATTTCCTATCTGGGGAATTTTTTTAAAACTCCCATCTGTTTCAGGTGCAAAACCAAAACCATCGCTGCCAATAACTGCTCCAGCATGAATAATAACATGGCTGCCAACAATACAATCATGATAAACTGTTGCGCCTGGGTTAATAATTGTTTCTTTTCCGATGGTAACATTATTGCCTAAAAACGCATTCGGATAAATTTTTGCACCATCTGCCACAATCACATTTTCACCAATGTAGGCAAATGCACCTATATATACATTGTCGCCAATTTTTGCAGTGGCATGAATAAAGGCGGGTTGCTGAATACCGGTTAATTGTTGTCTTTGTATTTGTTGATATTTATCCAGCAGTGTTGCAAAAGCTAAATAGGCATCCGGAACTTTTATAAGTGTGGCTTCAATATTTTGTTTTAATTCCTGCGTTTCATTAATAATAATGATGCTGGCCTTTGTGCTGTAAAGGTATTCTTCGTATTTGGGGTTTGCCAAAAAAGCCAGTTGCCCGATTTGAGCTTCTTCAATTTTACCGAAAGATGCCACGGCTGCATCTGCATCTCCTTCTACTTTGCCATTTACAATCATGGCTATTTGTGCTGCGGTAAATTGCATAATAAAAGTAATTAGTCATTAGTCATTAGTCATTTGGGTACTTGCCATTTTAAAGTCTCTTCAATAATTGAGATTTTTTAATGACTAATGACCAATGACAACTTACTATGTTCTTAAGTAACAAATGTAATATTTTTTAACCTCCCCCATCAGATTTTGATTTATCAGTGCATTATCCACTTCCGAAATATCTTTTACACTGCCATCTTTAAACAAAATATGAATATGCTCATTATCGGGATTGTAAGTGCTGCTGGTAACTTCGCCTGTAAATACCAGCCAGCCTGCTTCTTCGGCAGTTAAATTCAATTTGGCAGTAGCTTCTTTTAATTTATTTTGCACCAGCTCTTCGTGAACGGGGTTACCAAAATACTGCACTTTAAGCAGTTGCCGGTTAATAATTCCATTGCATAAAAAAGATAAAATTTTGTCTTCGTGATGGCACCACCCTTTTATGGCTGCAGTTACATCGTAATCATCCAGACTGCAAAACTCCTGCAGGGTAACCGTTTGAATGGGCTGTGTAATAAAATTATGCAGCGGTTGTTGTGTAGCCGCTTTAATATACTTTGCTCTTTTAATAATGCGTTGCAGCATTTGCTCGGCACATAATACGGTTTTATGCAGGTACACCTGCCAGTACATAAGGCGGCGGGCCACTAAAAATTTTTCAATAGAATAAATTGATTTCTCCTCTACCATCAGCTCGCCGTTATGCACGGTAAGCATTTTAATAATACGGTCGTAACCAATTACGCCTTCGTTAACGCCGGAGAAAAAACTATCACGGGTTAAATAATCCAGGCGGTCCACATCTAATTGCCCGCTGATGAGCTGGTAAAGAAATTTTTTATGGTAGCGATCTGTAAAAATTTCAATGGCCAAATTCAACTTGCCGTTAAACTGTTTATTAAGTTCTTCAATGATCAGTAAAGAAAGTTCTTCGTGCTGGCGGCTTTCAACAAGCACATGCTCCAGCGCATGGCTAAAAGGGCCATGGCCAATATCGTGTAAAAGAATGGCAATTTTTGCAGCCTGTTCTTCTACTGCGGTAATTTCGGTTCCTTTATTTTTTAATTCGGATAAGGCATTGCCCATTAAATGATAGGCCCCCAAAGCGTGATGCAGCCTGCTATGTACCGCACCGGGATAAACCAGGTTTGCCATGGCCATCTGGTTTATGCGGCGCAGACGCTGAAAATATGGATGGGCAATAACGCTGTATATCAGTTCATCATCAACGGTAATAAAACCATATACGGGGTCGTTAATTATTTTTCTGAAAGGCATTGATGGTTTTGTGTTGTGTGTTTTTGTTTTCGGTTGAGAATGAACCGTATTTGTTAAAAGATGCACAAAGCTAAATAAAGTGGTGCAGCATTGGTATAAAAAATTAAATTTGTAAGTATAGTTAAAACTGCTCATTTTTAATCCATCTTTACTTCGCTTAGATAAAAGTTCAATAAAGCTATGCAGTACAAGTGAGTGACACAACGATGATGACCAATGATAAAATGCCTGTAACATAAAACACATAACACAAAACCATAAATATGAGCGTACCAAAAATTCTTTGGGTAGATGATGAAATCGACAGCCTTACATCGCAGGTAATGTTTTTGGAAAATAAAGGCTACGAAGTGCACACAAAAACCAACGGCTTTGATGCCATTGAATATGTGAAAGATAATATTGTGGATGTGGTGCTGCTTGATGAAACCATGCCTGGCATTACCGGCCTGCAAACCCTGCAGCAGATTAAAGAATTGAAAAGTAATTTGCCCGTTGTTTTAATTACAAAAAACGAAGCTGAAAATTTGATGGACGAAGCGATAGGCTCTCAAATAAGTGATTATTTAATTAAACCGGTTAACCCCAACCAGGTTTGGCTGAGCCTTAAAAAACTGATTGATAATAAAAGATTGGTTGCCGAAAAAACAACTTCGGCTTACCAGCAGCAATTCCGGAGTTTATTTACATCGCTAAACAGCAACCCCAATTATAATGAGTGGATGGAAATTTACCGTAAGTTGGTTTATTGGGAACTGGAGATGAAAAAAAGCGACAGTCCGGAAATGCAGGAAGTTTTTCATGCACAAAAAACAGAAGCCAATACTGAGTTTTTTAAATTTATCAGTCGCAATTATGCTGATTGGGTAAACCCTAAAAGTGCCGATGCGCCCATAATGAGCCATAACCTGATGAAGTTTAAAGTGCTGCCGCATTTAGAAAAAGGGGTGCCGTTATTTTTTGTGCTGATAGATAATTTACGTTTTGATCAATGGAAAACGATACAGCCAATTTTTGCAGAAAGTTTTAGAATACATGAGGAAGAAACTTTTTACGCCATATTACCCACCGCAACACAATATGCACGAAATGCCATTTTTGCTGGTATGATGCCTGTTGATATTGAAAAGAAATTTCCCATTCAATGGAAAAATGATGATGAAGATGGAGGTAAAAATATGTTTGAAGAAGACTTTTTTAAGGCACATTTAAAAAGTATGGGTAAGGGCGATTTAAAATACTCTTACACAAAAATTACAAACAACCATGATGGGCAAAAATTAGTTGACAATATTCACAACATGATGGATAATGACATTAATGTGATTGTTTACAATTTTGTGGATATGCTGAGCCATGCCCGTACCGAAATGGAAGTACTGAAAGAGCTGGCAAGCGACGAAACCAGTTACCGCAGTATTACCGAAAGCTGGTTCACCCATTCACCTTTGCACCAGGCGCTTAAAAAAATTGCCGATAAAAAATTAACCATGATTGTGGCAACCGACCATGGAAGCGTTAGAGTAAATACGCCTGCAAAAGTAATTGGCGATAAGCAAACCACTGCCAACCTGCGTTACAAACATGGCCGTAATTTAAATTACGAGCCTAAAGATGTACTGGCCTTTAGAGACCCACGGGAAGCAGGTTTGCCGGTGCCGAATGTAAATTCTTCATTCATTTTTGCCAAAGGAGATCTGTACTTGTGTTACCCCAATAATTACAATCATTTTGCCAATTATTACCGCAATACTTTTCAGCATGGCGGCATAAGCTTGGAGGAAATGATTGTGCCGGTGATACGGATGACGAATAAGTAGCCCCCCTGGAAACCCCCTCCGCCCCCTGCCCTCCGACTTCGCTCAGGATGAGGGGGAACTTTGGAGCTTTTAGTTTTGATTGTTATACTGAGTTTGAGTCAGTTTGTAATTTTAGTTATCAACGGTTGTTGAAAATTTTATTTTGTATAAGCATGCATTTGTTTGAAGTTGCATATAATTAAAAGAGTTAAAAGCTCATTCTGCAGCTGAGGCGCTATGAAATACACACAACATAATTTAGATAAGATAGAAAAGATAGCCGAAGATTGCGGTTATGTTATCCGTTACGAAAGAGGAACTTTTCAAACAGGCTACTGCATTCTGCAGGATAGAAAAGTAATTGTTATCAACAAATTTTTTCAAACAGAGGGAAGAATGAATGCCCTTATTGACCTGATGCCGCAACTTGAAATTAATTTTGATGCCCTTACACACGATAGCCAGAAAGTGTATGATGAAGTGATGAGTGTTCCAAACAGCAAATAAGCAATTGGCAATAAGCAATTTGGTTTCTGCTAAATTCAAAGCTTATAATACTTCCATACACAGCTTACATTTACTAAAATAAAATTACCATCTGCCAATATGCACGACATTGTGCATTGCTTGTTGCATATTGCTAATTGCATATTGCCCATTGTTAAATTGCTTATTTTTACAAAGTGCAAATTCCTCCATTAAAAATAACTTTCCTTGGTACCGGCACCAGCAGCGGTGTGCCTATGATTGGCTGCAGTTGCCAAGTTTGCACATCTACCGATAAAAAAGATAAACGTTTACGCTCCAGTATTCTGGTTGAAAGCGAAACAACTTCTATTGTTGTAGATACCACACCCGATTTTAGATACCAGATGTTACGTGCCAATGTAAAAAAATTAGATGCCGTTTTATTTACGCATCCACATAAAGATCATATTGCCGGGCTGGATGATGTACGTGCGTTTAATTATTTTCAGCAAAAGCCCATGGAATTGTATGCCAACTCATTAACCGAAGAAGCAATTAAACGGGAATTTGCTTATGCTTTTTCTGATAAAAAATATCCGGGCATACCAAACCTTAATTTAAATACGATTGATGACAAGACATTTATTGTTGGTGATATTCCCGTTGTACCTGTTTTGGTATGGCATTTAAAAATGCCGGTGCTGGGTTTTAGGTTTGGCAGGTTTACTTACATTACCGATGCCAACAGAATTGATGATGATGAAAAAGAAAAAATAAAAGACAGCGAAGTTTTGGTGTTGAATGCGCTGCGTAAAGAAAGCCATATTTCTCATTTTACTTTAGATGAAGCAGTTGCCATGGTGCAGCAACTTGAGGTACCTAAAGGGCTGTTTACACATATCAGTCATCAGTTGGGTAAACATAAAGATATAAATACAGACTTACCTTCAGGAATTGAATTAGCATATGATGAAATGACTTTTTTATTGTAATTGCCGGGGAAAACCCCGGAAAATCCGGGAAAAACCCCGCTAAAACCCGGGAAAAATAACAGAAAATAGTGGGTTTTTTCCCATTGCCAGGTTATTTCAACAATTTACCTTGGTCTTTATGGCCAGGCAAAAAAAACAACCACCCGATTACCTCAGTTTTACCCGTAAAGAGCGTGTTGCCATTGTTTGTATTGTAGTACTAATGATGGTTTATTCCTCTATGCCTTTCATAATTGCGTTTTTCAGTAAACCAGAACCTGTTAACAATAAGGAATTTGAAAAAGAGATTGCTGCACTTGAAGTAAAGCAGCAAGACAGTCTGAAGAATTTTTCATCGGGTAATTATCCCGAAGACAATCATTATTATCAACCCTCAAATAAAAATTATTATACTAATACACTAAAAGGCCAACTGTTTTATTTTGACCCCAATACTATATCGGTTGATGATTGGGTAAGGTTGGGTATAAGAGAAAAAACTGCTAAAACAATTCGCAACTATATTACAAAAGGAGGCCGTTTTTATAAGCCCGAAGATATTGCAAAAATATGGGGACTGCATGCAGATGAAGTGAAAAGACTTTCGCCTTATGTACGTATAGAAGCTAAACCTGCAGTGGATTATAACAAATATCCGGCATCAGAAAAAATCAGCACTTACGAAAAACCTAAATATAGAATTAGACCCGTAGATGTAAACTACAGTGATACGGCTGCCTTTATTGCCTTGCCCGGTATTGGCAGCAAACTGGCAGCACGTATCATTGCTTTTAGAGAAAAACTGGGTGGTTTTTATAAAGCAGAACAGGTTGCAGAAACTTATGGATTACCAGATTCTACTTTTCAGAAAATTAAAAGCATGCTGCTGATCAGCAACAGCAATGTAAAAAAACTCAACATTAACACAGCTACCGTTCATGAATTGAAAGCGCATCCTTACCTGCGTTACAATATTGCCAATGCCATTGTGCAATACCGCTTACAGCATGGTAGCTTTTCATCGTTAAATGATATTAAAAACATTATGCTCATAACAGAGGAAATTTATAATAAGGCCGCTCCTTATCTTACCATAAAATAGCTAAACTAATGTGCGTTAGTAAAATTTTGTAAATTGCAGGCTTAAAGATTGCTATTTATGAATTTTACCACATCTGAGCTAACCAAACAGGTTGCACAAACTGCCCGTGATTTTGCATTACAACATATTAAGCCACATTTAATGGAGTGGGACGAAAGCCAGGAATTTCCGGTACACATTTTTAAAGAAATGGGTAAACTGGGATTGATGGGTGTGCTGGTGCCGGAAGAATACGGTGGCAGTGGCCTTGGATATTACGAATACAATGCCATCATTCAGGAAATTTCAAAAGTCTGCGGTTCAATCGGTTTATCGCTGGCTGCACACAACTCACTTTGCACAGGGCATATTTTAACCTTTGGTAACGATGAGCAAAAGAATAAATATTTACCTAAACTGGCTACTGCCGAGTTTATTGGTGCCTGGGGCTTAACAGAAGCAAACACCGGCAGCGATGCTGGTAATATGAAAACCACTGCAGTAAAAGATGGTGATGATTGGATTATTAACGGAACCAAATCGTGGATAACACACGGCAAAAGTGGCGATGTAGCGGTAGTAATTTGCCGTACCGGAGAACCACGTACAAAAGATAACTCAACTGCATTTATAGTGGAAAGAGGCACCGCAGGTTTTACTGCCGGCAAAAAAGAAAACAAGCTGGGCATGCGTGCCAGCGAAACTGCTGAAATGATTTTTGATAATTGCCGCATACCGGATACAAACCGCATGGGAGCAGTAGGGCAGGGCTTTAAACAGAGTATGAAAATACTGGATGGTGGTCGCATATCGATTGCTGCACTGGGTTTGGGCATTGCTAAAGGTGCTTACGAGGCATCTGTACAATATGCAAAAGAACGCCACCAGTTTGATCAGCCTATTGCAAGTTTTCAGGGTATTAGTTTTAAACTGGCCGATATGGCTACTGAAATTGAAGCAGCAGATTTATTGATAAAGCAGGCATGCGATTTAAAAATGCGTGGCTTGCCAATGACCAAAGAAAGTGCCATGGCAAAATATTATAGCAGCGAAGTGGCAGTTAGAGTAAGTACCGATGCTGTGCAGATTTTTGGTGGTTACGGATATACCAAAGATTTTCCGGTAGAGAAATTTTACAGGGATAGTAAGCTCTGCACCATTGGCGAAGGAACAAGTGAGATACAGAAACTGGTAATAAGCAGGGAAGTGTTGAAATAAAATAATAGCTCCGGTATTTTGCCGGAGTTTTTTTATGCGTATGAAAAGATTTATTTTAACAGCATCTATTTTTTTTGTTGCAGGTTGTGCCGGTAAGATAAAAAATCATCGTTAGATGAAAATATGGTGGAAGCAAATATTAATGGTGAACTTTTATTTAAGGCAAATTGCGCCAGTTGCCATAAACCCGACAAAGATTTTACGGGCCCTGCTTTAAAAGGATCTTTACAAAGATGGGGCGGAGATAAAAAAGCGATGTATGCTTTTATAAGAAACCCTTCAAAATTAATTGAGCGAAATATGTATGCCCGTGAACTGGCCAAAAAATGGGGGGGCGCTAAGATGACATCCTTTAACTTGTCTGATGCAGAAATAGATGCCATTATGAAATACGCCGAAAAATAACAAAGCCATCTACAAAACTGCAGATGGCTTTATAATATCATTTGGATAGCATATTTTACTTCTTATCTCCGCCAAACATGCCGCTTAATTTGTCTTTAACACTGTCAAAAACATCTTCTGCTTTATCGGCTGCTTTTTTTGCAAAATCTTCAATTTTTTCGCCGGTTTCACCAGGTATCACATCGCTGATTTTATCCAGCATGGTATGTTCTGCAGCTTTTGGAACTTCAGTTGCTGTTGCAGCAGCGGTTGTACTATCTGCAGATCCTGCAAACATATTATCTACCGCACCGCCCAGCATGGGAAATTTTTCTTTTACAAATTCTTTAATAGTATCAATTGTTTTGGTTGCCTGCTCAGCACTGATGCCTGCTTTTTGGGTAAGGCGTGTAATTAATTCCTGCATGATTTTTTATTTTAAATTTTGATGTACAAATATGAGTTTATTTTTTTTAAAAGGGTTGCATCAGCTACAAATCTAATGTTAATCTATTATTGAAATCGCATATATAGCATTTCGACTTTGCTCAATGCTGAATAAAGAACTAATTGTACAAGAGTGCGACGCCACTGAAGATGATTAAAGATCTTACGCCTGGCCCAAAAAAAAACGACAGTATTTCCGTTTCTATCTTTCCTATATTCTTCTCTACAATAGTTCCTCCCCACCGGGGTTCTTTAAAAAAGAACGAACGCAGTTCAGGAGGGACTCCTACTCTGTATCATACCTGTCCACCCGCTCAATACCACTCATAGATACAAGCCTGTCAACCAGGCCATCCAGCTCTTCCTTATCGTGTACAAATATTTTTACATTGCCTTCAAAAATACCATCCTTTGCTTCAATGGTCATGGCCGAAATATTAAATTTCATTTCGCCGCTGATGAGGTTGGTAATTTTATGAATTACGCCCACATCATCCAAACCAATAATTTTTAAACCGGTGAGGAAAGATATTTCTTTATTTTTTGCCCACTTTGTTTTTACAACCCGGTGGCCATAATTAGCCAGCAGCCTGGCAGCATTGGGGCAATTGGTGCGGTGAATTTTAAGCCCTTCGCCGGTGGTTACAAAACCAAATACATCATCGCCAGGTATTGGTTTGCAGCAGTTGGCAAGACTGTATTGTATTTTATCACTGCTTTCTCCAAAAATAATTAACTCGGCATCCGATTTTTTATCATGCGGTTTATAGGTAAAATCTTTATCCGTTTTTTCTTCAGTAACAACCTTAACCGGCTTGGGTGGCAACAACTTATCACCATGTACTGTAAACTCTTTTAATTCCTTCAGGTCAATTTTTTTTATGGCAATATCATACAGTAAATCAAGGCTTGAATTTACTTTGTAAAAAGATGCCAGCTCTTCCAGATTATGCTGGCTCATGGCTGCACCAATGCCATCCAGCTTGCGTTGCAGTGTATATTTTGCTTCTTCGGCTATGGTTCTTTTTTCTTCCTTTAAAGTGTCTTTTATTTTTGTTTTTGCCTTACTGGTAACCACAAAATTTAACCATTCAATATTGGGCTTTTGTTTGGCGCTGGTAATTATTTCTATCTGATCGCCACTGCGGAGTTTATGGCTTATGGGTACCAGTTTATGATTCACTTTTGCGCCAATACATTTACTGCCAACTGCTGTGTGTACGCCAAAAGCAAAGTCTAATGCGGATGCGCCAATGGGCAACATTTTTACCTCTCCTTTGGGTGTGTAAACATAAATTTCTTCTGCAAGAAAAGAGGTTTTAAAATCCTGTAAAAAATCAATTGAGTTATCATCATTGCGGCTGAGCGCTTCCCGTATCTGCCCAAACCATTTGTCAAAGCGGCTTTCATCGGCTGCGCCTTCTTTATATTTCCAATGTGCAGCCAAACCTTTTTCTGCAATTTCGTTCATGCGTTTCGATCGTATCTGCACTTCTACCCATTTGCCATGTGGCCCCATAACGGTTGTATGCAAGGCTTCGTACCCATTGCTTTTTGGGTTGCTTAACCAATCACGTAATCTTTGGGTAGATGGGCTGTACTCTTCGGTAACGAGGCTATACACTTTCCAGCAATCGCCTTTTTCATTTTCTAAAGCACTGTTTAAAAGAATGCGGATGGCAAACAGATCGTACACTTCTTCAAAACTAACACCCTGTTTTTTCATCTTGTTCCAGATGGAGTGTATGCTTTTGGGGCGGCCATAAATTTCAAAATCAAAACCGGCTTTGTCTAATTTATCTTTTATCGGCCTGATGAAATCGTTGATATATTTGCTTCGCTCTCTTTTAGTATCGGTTAATTTTTGTGCAATGTATTTGTAGGTGTCCGGCTCCATGTACTTCATCGCCAGGTCTTCCATTTCGGTTTTAATATTGTACAAACCCATGCGGTGGGCAAGCGGCGCATACACATAAATAGTTTCGCTTGCTATTTTTAATTGCTTCTCCCGTTTCATGCTTTCCAGCGTACGCATGTTGTGCAGCCGGTCGGCAAGTTTTATTAAAATTACCCTTGGGTCGTCGGTAAGAGTTAGTAAAATCTTTTTAAAGTTTTCGGCCTGGGCGGTACTGTTTGTATCCATTACGGTACTTATCTTGGTAAGTCCGTCAACAATTTTTGTTACCTCGGGCCCAAACTCACGTTGTATATCTTCCAGGGTAATATCGGTATCTTCAACCGTATCGTGCAGCAGGGCGCAAATAGTACTTCGTATGCCCAAACCAATTTCTTCTACACAAATTTTTGCAACAGCAAGTGGGTGAAGAATGTATGGCTCGCCGCTTTTACGCCGCATGGTTTCATGCGCCTTGGCAGCCATTTCAAAAGCAACACGAAGTAATTGCTTATCGCCCGGTTTTAATTTTAGTTTTAAAACACGCAAAAGCCCACGGTATTGCCGCAGTATCTCTTTCTTTTCTTCTTCTTCGTTGAGATTGTATTTAGGTATCTCTATTGTAGTTTCCATCAGTTAGCTACGAATTTACGTAAACAAATCTGTTTTCTGTTTTACCAAAATCCCTTACTTTTGCAGCCCTTAAGCGGATATGGCGAAATTGGCAGACGCACCAGACTTAGGATCTGGCGGAGCAATCCATGTAGGTTCGACCCCTATTATCCGCACAAAACAAGTTTAAAGGTTTAAAGGTTTAAAGGTTTAAAACGTAACACATTTGAATAATAGCCTTTAAACCCTTAAACCTTTTTAAACTTTTAAACATTTCAAATGGCAACAGTTACAAGAGAAAACATTGGTCTTTTACATGATAAACTGACGGTGAAAGTGAGCAAGGACGACTATTTACCTATGTTTGAGAAAAAACTAAAAGAGTACAGCAAAACGGCCAATATACCCGGTTTTAGAAAAGGGATGGTACCTGCCGGGATGATTAAAAAAATGTACGGTCCTTCAATTTTTAGTGATGAAATTTTAAAATCGGTTGAAAAAGAATTGTACACCTGGTTAAATGCGGAAAAGCCTGAAATATTTGGTCAGCCTTTGCCATTGAGCACCGATCTGCGTGACATAAATATGAACAACCCGGCCGATTATGAGTTTGGTTTTGAAATTGGTTTGAAGCCAGATTACACCATGCCCGACATTTCGAAAGCAAAAGTAACCCTGCACAAAGTAGCAGCAACCGATGCCATGGTTGATGAAGAAATAAGCCGCATGCAAATAAAAGGCGGTAATATGACCGAGCCAGAAACAGTTGATAATGACGAAAATGTTTTGAACATACTTTTTACAGAAGCTGATAAAGATGGAACTGTAGTTGAAGGCGGTGTTAGTAAAGAAAATTCTGTTATAATCAAATATTTATCGGCTGCTACCCAAAAGAAATTTATGGGTAAAAAAGTTGGAGAAACAGTAACCGTGCAGTTGAGCAAAGCTTTTGACGATGATAAATTAGAAATGTTTTTACAGGATTTAGGTTTTGAAAAAGATGACAAAGAAGCGGCAAAAAAATATTTTAATCTGCAGATTGCAAAGATTGGGTTGGTTGAAAAGCGTGAGCTTACTGAAGATTTCTTTAAAGAGATTTATCCTGGTAAAGAAATTAAAACCGAAGCTGAATTAAGAGATTCAATAAAAGAAGAAATAGAAAATTACTGGCTGGGCCAGAGCCGCAATCAATTGCAGGATCAACTGTATCATCACCTGCTGGATGAAACCAAAATGGAATTTCCGGCAGAATTTTTAAAGCGCTGGTTACAAACCGGTGGCGATAAAGAAAAAACGCCGGAGCAGGTTGAAACCGAATTTCCATCTTTCAGCAACCAATTAAAATGGACTTTAATAAGTGATAAACTGATTAAAGAAAATGGACTGGAAGTTGGTAACGAAGAGCTGAGGGAATATATGAAAGTAGAGATCATGCGCTATTTTGGCACCATGAACCTGGGCGAAGATACCGGCTGGATTGAAAGTTATATTGACCGTATGATGAAAGACGAAAAGCAGGTTGACAGCAGCTATCGCCGTTTAATTACCGATAAATTATTTAACTGGATTGAGGGACGGGCCAAAGCAAAAGAAAAAACTGTAACTGCCGAAGAGTTGACAGCTATGCAACACAATCACCAGCATTAAATATTTTAAAATTTATATTTAAGTATTCCCCGTTTTCGGGGAATTTTTTTTTGGGCTTCTGTTTTATAGAGAATTAATCAGCATATATAAGTAGTTATCCGTCAATTTGAGTATGCTACACAAGGGTTTTTGGCATGGTTTTTTTATAGTCTTATTCAGATAATAATTTTAAACCGGTATTTAATAAAAATTTCTGTTTACCGGTAAAACTATTAAAACGAAACGTTATGAAAAAAATCCTTTCCATTTTTACCATTGCGGTAATTTTTACAGCATGTAAAAGCAAAACAAATGACTTAAGTAATTCTAAAAACATGGTAATGGTTGATACTACCGGTTTATCAAAAAGCAATGTGTTAACTGATGTTGGTAACAACAAGTATGTTATTAATGATAAGGCTGTAACAAACCCTGTAGAAAACAGGCCTGTAGTTTCCTCACCAAAGCAAACATCAACAGTAAATAATTCAGGCGCTGGTAGTAGTGGCGGTTCAGGGTCTAACACTTCAAATGAAGCGGCGCCAGCACCTGTAAAAAGAGATAAAGGCTGGAGTGATGCTGCAAAAGGTACAGCCATTGGTGCAGGTTCTGGTGCTGTATTAGGTGCTGTTGTTGCAAAAAACGATCGTGGTAAAGGTGCTGTTATTGGTACTGTTGTTGGTGCCGGCGCCGGTTATATTATTGGAAGGCATAGAGATAAAAAAAGTGGCAGGGTAGCACGTGCAAGAGCAAGAAGAGCGGCTAACAGATAATCAATACCTCAACATAAAAAAATCATGCTTGAATTCAAGCAGGATTTTTACATTTAAAACTATCTGTAAATAAGATTATAATTTTATCTCCTCATCACTATCATCAAAAAAGTGAAACTCAGTTAAGTGATAATTGCTGTTGGCTTTTAATTTAATACGCTGTTTGTATTTGCGGCGCCATTTGCTGAGTTTTGAAAAGAAGATGCCTTTGGTCATGTAAGCATGTAAAATAGGATGTATCTCCACTGTTAAGCCGGTATGCTTTTGCATGATGAGATAACTCAGATTTTTTTCTATCTCATCTTCTAAAATAAGGGTTGATGATATTTTTCCGGTACCATTGCAACTTGGGCAAACTTCAGTTGTATTGATATTCATTTCAGGCTTCATACGCTGCCGCGTAATCTGCATTAAACCAAATTTGCTGATGGCGAGTACGGCATGTTTAGCCCTGTCAGGTTTCATATAACCATCCATGGCATCGGCTAGTTTCTTTTTGTTCTCCATCAATTTCATATCAATGAAATCAACTACAATAATACCACCTAAATCTCTCAGGCGCATTTGCCTTGCAATCTCTTCAGCTGCTTCCAGGTTTGTTTCCAGGGCATTTTGCTCTTGGTTATTGCTTACACTTTTATAACCACTGTTTACATCAATTACATGCAGGGCTTCGGTATGCTCTACAATTAAATATGCACCACTTGGCAGGTTAACGGTTTTACCAAAAGCAGCTTTTACCTGCTTGGTAATGCCAAAACTGTCGAATATGGGTGAGCCGTTGTTATAGTGAGAAACGATATCAGCCTTATCAGGCGCAATGCGTTGTATGTAAGTTTTAGCATCGCTGTAAATGTTCTTGTCATTCACAACAATCTTATTAAAATCTTCATTTAAAAGGTCTCTTAAAATGCTGGTTGTTTTACCCTGCTCACTCAAAATTTTTGTTGGGGGTGTTGCCCCTTTTAAATTTGTTTGAATGGTTTTCCAGGTGGCAATCAGGCTCAACAAATCCTCGTGCAGTTCGGCTGTGTGTTTGCCTTCGGCAGCCGTACGTACAATTACTCCCAGATTTTTGGGTTTAATCGCTTCTATAATCTTGTGTAATCTTTTTCTTTCGTCTGATGAATGAATTTTACGGGAAATGGCAATGATATCATTGAAGGGTGTTACTACCACAAAACGGCCCGGTAACGAAAGTTCGCAACTCAACCTTGGGCCTTTGGCTGCAATGGGTTCTTTCAATATCTGAACTAGTACGTTGGGCTTGCCACTTAGTACTTCCGCAATTTTTCCGGTTTTAATAATCTCAGGTTCTACCTTAAATTTTGTAAAATCAAAACCAGCTTCCGATTTATCGTTAATAGATTCGGTAGTAAATTTTAAAATAGAACGAACATAAGGGCTAAGATCGGTATAATGCAGAAAAGCATCTTTCTCAAAACCAACATCAATAAATGCCGCATTTAGGCCGGGAATAAGTTTTTTAACTTTTCCAAGATAGAGGTCGCCCACGCCAAAGCTTGCATCAGCTTTTTCGCTGTGCAGCTCCACCAGTTTTTTGTCCTCTAACAGGGCAATTTCAACTCCTTGCGGAGCCGAATTAATAATAAGTTCCTTGGTCAAGCGAAATTTTTTGGTAAGACCATCAAATCGTTAAAAGGAAAACATAACTGCACACATTATCAATCAGCCATTAGCTGTAATACATGCAGGTATATGAGTGCCCGGATGAGGATTCCGGGCACCGGTTAAGAAAAATTACTTCTTCTTATGACGGTTCTTTCTTAAACGTTTTTTACGCTTGTGTGTTGCAATTTTATGACGTTTTCTCTTTTTACCACAAGGC
>JAYURR010000094.1:0-14698 GCA_043756605.1 Chitinophagaceae bacterium | reverse complement strand
AAAAACTAAATAACTGGGCAATCTTTACAAACACATGATACCATAGATGACGTTTTACATAAAAATAAATAAAGGGAATAATGTGCAGGAAGGTGATGATAAAGGAAATGATGAATACCAGCCAGTTGGGCGGGTACCAGATATAATTCTTTTCAATGATCATGGATACAATATTGGCATGGATAACCAGCCCATACATATCCGGTAGGGCCCTGCCGTAATAATGCTTATTTACCGGTGTGTAAAAAATATCATCAAAATCTTCGGTACTTTTAGTTTTGCCACCTAAAAAACCAATCAGCACGATCTTATTCTGCAGGAAAGAAATATCTGCTAAAGAATCATTCATAATTTGCTGGTGATTCAATAACAGGTAAGTATTTTTATTTCCTTTGTAGTTAATATATTCCTGTTTGTTTTTATGGCTTACCAACTTATCAAAAACAGGCTGGCTATACTTTTTGGCAATGGCTGCAGCAAAAGAATAAATCATGGTATCGCCAACCTCGTATGCCGGCTGAAACTTTCGCACTACCGCAGTTCGGTCTTCATTTGTTAAGATATCGGCATGGCCATACACACTACCGGGAAATGTTTTATAGTCTTTGTTAAAACTATGGTCGGCTTCTTCATAAAACCCCGCCATTACCAGTTTATCTGCTGCTTTACGCACCGATTCATTTAAAAGCGGGTCGCCAATTGAATCTTTATTATCCGAAAAAAAAACATCAAGCCCGATCACTGCGGGGTTTGCCTGGTAAATCTTATCAACAAGTGCTGCAATGTCCTTTCTTCCCAGGTCTTCAATATTAACCAGTACAATATTGGTATCTGCAACCGGAGACTGTAATCCTGAAAAATAAAAATCGGAAAGGTTTACCTCTTTAATTGCCTTGGCAACAAAATTGAAGGGCTTAAAGGAAATGTTGATGACCAAAAAGAGTATCCAAACTGAAATAAAAACAAGTACCGTAGCCAGGAAGGATTCGAAGAGGAGTATTGATAAGGCAGATTTTTTTTTGTTCATTTTAATACGCGGTAAGTTTTACTACTAAAAAATAAAAATACAGATAATTACCCGGATTAACTTTTCTCCTTACAATTCACATGATGAATCATTATCAGAAGAGCAATAAATAAAAGAGGCCGTCTCAAAAATAAATGAGACGGCTTTTTTGTGCCTATTATTTTGGGTGATGTTTTTAATATTCTATTTTTCCCCATGATCCATACGAGCACGGATTTTTTAAAAACGGAGTAAAAACAGCTTTTTAAGCTGCTTTTTCGATATTTCTTTTACTTTTTTTCCTTAAGTTATGTGCTAAAGCCAACAATCCTGTTTCTGTGGTTACTTTTTCTTTACTACGGAGCATAAAGCGTTTGAACCCGTGGTTATTTTTAACATTAGCAAAAACCGGCTCTACATCATGGCATCGTTGCTTTCGTTTTTTTATCCCTTCTTCACTTAATAATTTATCATTGGCTTGTTGTTTTAGGGCATTAAGGCGATAATTAATTTCAATTATTCTATTGCCTTTACTTTTGTGGCAAGCGCCGTTTAATGGACAGCTGTTACAGTTCTTTGCCTGATATTTTGTTATGGTTTGTATAAAGCCTGTGGAAGTTGCTTTGTTGTAAGTTCCCTTGTTTTCCATGTGCTGGCCCATGGGGCATACATAATAATCCTGTTCTTTATTATAATAGAGCTTATCTGCCGCAAATGGTTTTTTGCTTTGGATAGTGCTGTTCTGTTCTCTGTCGAACTGATTGTGTTTTACATAAGCTGTAATATGGTGATCCTCTAAATACTGATAGTTTTCCTGGGAGCCATACCCGGCATCGGCTGTTAACACATCGGGTGTTGTTTGATGGTGTTGTTGAAAGTCATTAAGATGTTCGGGTAATGTAGTGCTGTCAGTGGTAGCCTGGTGGATACTGTAATGGGTGATGTATTGATTGTTGCTGCTTACCTGTAAATTATAGGCAGGTTTTAATTGTCCGTTTTTCATGTGATCTTCCTTCATCCGCATAAAGGTGGCATCTGTATCTGTCTTGCTAAAACTTTTTCTGCCTTCACCCATTATTTTTTCCTGTTGTTCATATTTTTCTAATGCAGCAGGCCAGTGCTTCTTGGCATAGTTCAACTTTTGTTTTATCTGTTTGCTTACCGGTTTATCTTTCAGAGCGGCATTTATTTTGGCAATGGTTTGTTCTACTTTTTGTTTATCAATTTTATCAAAACCATCAGGGTCGGTATCATCTAACTCACTGGCGGCAATACCTTGAGCATACTTCCATAACTCCTCTATTTGCAGCTGCATTTTTTCTTTATTGGTTTTAATGGCATTGCCCCACACAAAGGTGTAGCGGTTTGCATTGGCTTCTATCTTAGTGCCATCGGTATACAATTCCTTTAGGCTAAGCAAACCTTCGGCTGCCAAAAGTTGTACTACCTGGGTAAATATTTTTTTAAGTGGTTCTTTTAACCGTTCGCCCCTAAAACGATTGATGGTGTTGTGATCTGGCGTACTCATGCCACTCAGCCACATGAAGTGAATGTTTTGCTGAAGTGCTTCTTCTATTTTGCGGCTACTGTATATATTATTGATGTATGCGTACACCAATACCTTTAATAACATGCCGGGATGGTAACTGCTGGTGCCACCGGTCTTATATTGACGTACTAAAGGCTGAATATCTATTTTGCTTAGCACTTCATCCACTACTCTTACCGGGTGGTTAACTGCTACTAGCTCGTCCAGACTGGGTGGAAGAAGCATCGCCTGCCGTTGATGGTAGGCTTTAAATACAGGTTGTAATACGGGTCCTTTTGCCATATATACAAGACCGCTTTTCTGTTCCTAACATTGCTTGTAGCAATTTTTTAATTATCTACATCTGTGGATTTCTTTCATAAAAAAAGAGGCTGCCCTTTTGAGACAGCCTCAGAAATTGAATTTGAAAAGTCTAATCTATTAGCTTTAGCATTACAATTTAATTTTGGTTTCTGTAACGAAAACTTTAAGATTTGCACTGAAGTTTTCTATTGATTTATTATATCCAAATACCATTCCTTTGTTAAATATTTCAGTTACCCTATCTAAATCTTTTTCATCTAATTTATCTCCCGAAATTTTCTTATCGTCTCTCAATGCTATAAAACCGGCACCAACAGATGTATAAAGTATTAAATCAAGATTTAACCAGGGCTGGTAGTAGCTTTCCTGTAGGTTTTTAGTTTTCTCCTTATTTTCAGGTTTCCAAATATTCAGCAATGATGAAATTTGGGGGTTAACAGTTTCTAATGCTTCGATCAAAAACTCACGGGCAAAAGACGGACTAAATTTAGCAGATAAGATTTCTTCTGCCAAAGAGCCAATACTGTTTAAATCCGGCAATGAAATATTTTCAATCTTTTCATTTGGGTTATTCAAGCTGGCTTCGATAAGTTGAGAATCTCTCAACAATTCAATCCATATAAATCTTCTCCAGCACCACCAGGATTTTGGCCTTGATATCCAAAGTGAAATATTCATATAGTACTGCCGTATTACCTGAAAATCAGCAGTTGTTAATCCTGATTGCAGACCTGGTATATCGCCAAAATTGGATCCCACCCCATTCAAATTAATATTTACGAAGTGATGCCAGGTTGCATCTACCACAATACGGCCAGCATTTGCCAGACGTCCATCCCAAACAGCAATAGATGGGAAACAATGTGGTTCTGTTAATGCCTTACCAGATCCTGCACCTGTTGTACTGCCTCCTAAAACAAAAGAGGTGGCTATTATTTGTGTTGGAACGGTAACACTATTAACTGTAAAAGAAGTTGCGGGTTTGCATTCTCCTTCATGCGGATGGTCTGGCATTATGTCTATAATTCCGGAAGGCCTGATGCCTGTACTGATAGATAACAATGGGTGTGGCATTCCGGCACCAAATGTTCTCACTGCAATTTCTTGTGGAATATTGTCAGACTGGTTATCGAAATAAAGTGAAGTCGAATCACCGGCTTTTGGCCTGTTGGTGTCGTTTCTTCTTTTACCACTCATACTAACTTCATTAACATCATTGGTTGATGCTACTGGGTTATCGCTCCAGTACCTCATATCTTTAACCCTGGTAATATTGCCACACAGGCTTGAGCCTAGGTATCCGTGGTCACCGGTTGCAAATAAACCACCACCTCCATTCATATAGTTTTCAACAACAGTTAATTCTGCTGCCGGCAATCCTGTGCCGCTGTTAATTCCAAATAACCACACCTGATCAAAATCGTTTAGCGTAACACTTGTTTGAAAATTAAAAGTACTGATTTGATTAACTACTAATGGATTTGTACTGGGTGTAATTGTACCCCGATGACCAAGCGTAATTTGATAATTATTCCAGGTAGTTGCCTGAAGTTGGTTAAAGGAAGTTAAGAATTCTGATAAATCAAAGCCTCCAATTCCAAAATTTAAACCACCGTCAGTTACAATCAAAACTTTTACCGTACATCGCCTCCACCACCACCATTTAGGAAAGTAAGGCTTTAGGAAATCTGGTTTTAGCCTTGTTAATTCATTCGTCAGTGTAATTCTTTCGTCACGACCTAACAAATGCATGTTTTTGAATTTTTCTTCTATTTCTTTCATTTTGAATATTTTTTATTTTTTCCTACTCTATTCAGTTTTCGGAATACCTGTCTTACTCTTTTTAGGATTTTCGGAATACTCCTGTTTGTTTAATTTATTCCCCTTCGCCAACCGGCTCCACCCCGGTGCCTAAAAATCCTTTGCCGGCGGCAAAGTAAACAGTGATGGGGCTTTCGTTACGCAGCATATCGGCCACGTTTTCAAACATGGTGCTGGGCATGTGCATGCGTATGATGCCTGCATCGGTATAATCATTTTCAAAAGTCATTCCGGGGTCGTTGAAACGTACAAAAGCCACTGTGTTTGCACCATTGTATAAAGCAATTTGTGCACGGTTGGTCTGGTATCCATCAGGACTGCCATAAAATAAAATATGATAACTGGTTACGCTTGGCATTTTTTAAAAATTTAAAAAATTTGCTTACTCTTTTACAGGATTTTCGGTAGGCTCCTTTTTTTAATAATTTAAATACAATTGCAGTTGGTTTATTATGCCAACTGCAATTGTGCAGGTTAATTTATCTGCAGAATGCAACCTGATCAATTACCGGATCCAGGTTATCATCGCCCGTTGTTAGCAGGAAGGTGCTTTTGTAAGTAACTATATAAGCACACAACGGATCAGCCGGAGCAAACACATGTGTAATGGTACCAAACTGATCAACAGGGTTACCTGGTGCCGGTACCGGAAGTGTGATGGTGCCATTAGGGCCAGTGAGTTTTACTTCGATAGATCCAAGATTTGGGTGTGCACTCGTGTATAACACATCAACCTGTGATGTAATTTTGGCGCAACCTGCTGCCTGCAATTGTAAAAGATCAAACATAGAAACTCCATACTCGTTACTACCAGTCCACTGGTTCCAGTTTGGATGGTGAACCATGCCATTGTACCGTGTATTATTTATAGCCGTACGTGTACATCTTCCGGCTTCGGCTATTGTTAAATCATTTCCCTGCTGGCGCACCAACATTCTTAAAGCAACAACCTTATCTGTACCCAATGGTTTGCCGGTTGAGGTAGATGAGTTGCCTGCAATTAAACCGGTTAAATCAATCGGTAGAAATGTTTCAAGCTTTGTTGAATCAACAACAATCTGGTTTCCGTTTGCAACAAACATTCCGGTACCAAATTCATTTAAAGGATTATCGTTTTGCTGAGGAACCAGTATCCATCCTTGTGCATCAACAGGCACCCCAATTATGCCGGGAGATGTGCCTGTGTTAACAACACATTCCTGATTATTGTATTGATACCACGGAAAAGGATGCGAAATATCAACAGGCATCAACTTTGCTTTTTGTACATAGCCAATATTGCACTGGCCAATTTTATCGGCCAAAACCCGGTTCCAGTTTATGGGCTGCCCTGCACCGTTATATTGGTTGGTATATTCAAAACAATACTCCATCGCAACACCGCCATAGGTTTGTGCCAGTATGCCATTTAACCTCAGGGAATTATGAAAGGCGTAGTTACCATTTGTAAGTCCGGTTTCGCCAACATGGCTCTGCATCTGAGTTTCATAATTTATTCCACCTATTTTTATAAATGCCGGAATGGGCACTGGCTGCGGTACATCCACATCGCCGGTTACACATAATTTTACGCAGGTACAGTTACCCGCATTTTCTCTGCCCGGTGTATGGCCTTTTGAGCGTGGCTCTTTCAACAAAATGGTTCCGTTCAATTGCTCTACACTAAAATACAGATCGGGGCCGGCGGGCCATTCAATATTAAGCCAGCTAAAAATTGTTTTGCTAAAATCTGCTTCGGTATAATAAATTTTAAAATGGCCGCTGGCATCAGTTACCGCTTCGCCCAGGTAATCATCCTGTAAAATATCAACATCAAATGCTTTTACTTTTACGTTGGCTAATGGCACTTTTTTCTCACACACTTCTACCAATCCGCAAACAACGTACAGTTTAAATAATCTTAAAATCCAGCACCAGAATTTACTATTGATGGCATATTCCCAGTAAGCTACAGCCTGCTGGCCGGTTTCGGCACCCTCTCTCCACATGGGTTGCAGCGTAGTAATATGAAACTGAAACGGCCTGGGCGGACGGGGAGGCAAATCTTTTTTAGGGGGAATTACCAAAGGCGCCGATCCACATTCAAAATCAATATCAAAAGCACCGCCATCATAATTTTTATCTGCCAGCTCAACAGAAAAGTTGCCGGCTTCGTCTGTTACGGCTTCACCGATCAGTCTTTTTGAAATTGATTTTAACTCATCTTCGCTGCGCTGATGAAAAGTTTCCTTTTCCCTTGCAACAGCCATAGCTGTTACGTTTGCAGCCCTGTCAACTGCATAAATTTTTACTTTTGCATTGTAAAGAAAGTCGAAACAATCTCCACAATAAAAACCACGCAGGTTTCCTTTAAATTGATATTTCATAATACTTTTTTGAGGTGCCTACTCTTTAATGGAGGATTTTCGGCTAACTCCTTTAATTTGTTCAGGTTAATTTTACAGGTAACAAATGTGTAAAATGAAATGAAGTTTGTAACAGGTATCTGTACTGAATTAATCTTCCTCAAATACCCAAAAAAAACAGGTATAAATACTTACAGGCCGGTTTTGTTTTGTACTTTACTTTGGCAATTCTTTAAAAACTTAAATTATAAAGTGTATGAAATTTACAATTAACCTCAGCATGGCTTTGTTACTCAGCATGGCTTTAGCAGCATCTTTAACCTTCAGCAGTTGTACAGATGACGATGATAAAAAATGTTGCGAAGGCTACACCGGTACAATATCTGATGCCCGTGCAGACAGCCTGGTAAACCGTTGTCATTTTCTCTCAAAAGACTCTATTGAATTGTGGGTTAAACGTTATGAAACATTTAAAGAAAGGCTGAACAGAAAACCTGATTACAGAACCGATAATAAAGACACGGCTAATAAAAACGATGCTGAAATGAAAGCCAATATGGATGAAGTGGCAAAGCTTTTTTTAATGGGGGGTTCAGTATCTTATAATAGTTGCATTATTAAAAAGATATTGTGCGATAAAAATTCCATTGGCCTGCGTGTGCTTTATGGCATTGGTGCCGATAACCGCATACATATTATACTGGTAGGCATACAAGCCGATTACAGCAATTTGTATGTTGATGGGGAAGACTGCTGCGATAAATCTATCAATAAAAAAATGGGCGCCGGTTTAACCAGCGTTACGGATAGCAAAGGCGGCGCAGAGTATGGGCAGATGCCATAATCCAAATCGTATCCTTTCTCTATTTAATAAGAAGACATGAATGCAGATATAACCTATATGCTGGCAATGAGCTGTGTGTTTCCTGCTCTTATTGGAATTTACAGATACCATAAAATACACAGCAAGTATCATCCGTTTATACAGATGATGATACTTGCTGTGCTTATTGAGACGATCATTTATTTTTCTATGAAATTTCCTAAGTATGGTAGTTACTGGCAACTGGCTGTTAATATTTATACGCTTATTAATTTTGCATTGTTTTTATACTTTACACAGATAAACGGATACTTAAGTAAAAAAGCAATGCAATGGCTGCTTGCCATAGCTTGTATAGTTTCCGTATTTAATTATATATATGAGCATACCATTTTAAAAACTTTCTTTTATCTGTTGTGCTTTGTTTCTGCCATTATGCTTATTATTTCTATTGATATACTTTCCCGCCAAACAATGGCCATAAAATATAAGCTGATAAACAATTGCTGGTTCTGGATAAGCAGTTTTTCAATCATCTACAATGCATTTACTTTATTGATTTTTGGGTTGTATTATTTTGCGATGTTCAATACACCTAAAGGAAAAGCCATTGGAGAAATTCAGCATTTTGCAAACCTCATCTGCTATTTATTTTTTGCTGTAGCCATCATAAAAATACCCGAAAAAAAATAACCAATATCTTTATAAAAAAACAACCGGGCCATGCAGCCAGATATGTTTAAAGTTGTATTGATTTCAGCTATAATCGTAACACTGATTATCAGCTTCTTCATCATATCCATCATGCGGGAGCATAAAAAAGTTTTAAAATGGCAACAGGCACGCATTGCAGCCGAAATAAATACGCTTGAAAACGAACGCAAAAGAATTGCAGATGATCTCCATGATGAACTCGGGCCACTTTTATCGGCCATTAAACTGCAGATAAACCACCTGGAACCTACAGATGAAACTGAAACTGCCGTGCTCGAAAAATCGAGCGAACAGATTGACAGCATCATCCAGCGCTTTAGAGAAATATCTTACGATCTTTTGCCCAACACGCTCGTACGCAAAGGACTTATAAAAGCTACCGAAGAGTTTATCAGTAAACTTAAACCCATACACCCCATAAATATTTCTTTCAACTATTGTGAGTTTACGCTACAGCCTGCACGTGAAATAAATGTGTACCGCATATTGCAGGAAATCATTCACAATACCGTAAAACATGCCCTTGCAACAACACTCAACATCAGCATACAAAAAAATAATAAAACACTACTGATAAAAACAAAAGATGATGGCGTTGGTTTTAATTACAGCGAAAAAACACAAATAGCCAAAGGATTGGGCCTGTTAAGCGTACACAGCCGGGTTGAGTTGCTTGGCGGACAATTAATTGTAACTTCACAACCGGGTGCCGGCACTATTTTTGAAATTGAAATGCCACTTTAACTATGCCTACAGTTGCCGATATAAAATTAATTATTGCAGATGACCATGAAATTTTCAGAGATGGGTTTAAACTCATGCTCTCTAAATTTCCTGAAATTAATTTGGTAGGCGAAGCTGCCAATGGCCGGGAATTATTGGAGCTGATAGAAAAAGAAGATCCGGATGTGATACTTACCGATATTAAAATGCCGGTGATGGATGGCATTGAAGCCACAAAAAAAATTACAGAATTATATCCTTCTAAAGGCATCATTGGTTTATCAATGTACGATGATGATGAACTGATTATTGAAATGCTGGAAGCCGGTGCCAAAGGCTATCTTATAAAAAATGCCGGTAAAGAGCAGATTATTGAAGCCATTAAAACGGTGTATAAGGATGAGCCTTATTATTGCCGCACTACCAGCAATAAGCTTACGCAAATGATTGCCAAAAGCCGTTTTAACCCTTACAAAAAAACAGAAAAAGCCGAGTTTACCGAACGTGAAAAAGAAATTATCGGTTGCATTTGCGATGAAATGACCAACAAAGAAATTGGCGATAAACTTTTTATAAGCGTACGCACAGTTGAAGGCCACCGCCTTAAAATTTTAGAAAAGATGAATGTGAAGAATACGGTTGGATTGGTTGTGTATGCTATTAAGAATGGAATAGTGAAGCCGTTGTAGAAAACCAATTTCATATGCAAGTATCCTATCGCATCTTATAACCTAATTTATAAGATGCTAATAAATATTGATTGGCCATTGCCTTCGTTGTTGTATCTATTATTTCCCCTCCCCATCTTGAATGCGTTAAAATAAAATAAACATCGTAATATGCTTTATTATAATGATGCTTATTTGCCATTAGTAATGAATAATTCAAGAATTCAGAATATTTATTTCGAATAAAATAGTAGGAAGCAATACTGTTGTATGAGTTGGTATCCCCAGTTAAAATACTTTTATTCATAAGCATATTTAAAGAGTCAGTACTAATTTCATACAAGTATTCACCAACATTTTCAGATCTTGTTTTCAAATTATTTCTACAAGACGAAAAAAATAAAATATTGAATATACATATCATTAATATTGAGCCTCTCATACTATCATTTTTTTAAGATTATTTTCTTCTTTCGAATTCCTATAATTAATCCTGATGTCTTGCAAATCACATATGAAGTTTGAAAAATAAACTTTAATCTTTTTACAGAATAACAAATCACCTCGTCCACCCTTCCCTATCCAAACTCCTGGACAGTCTGGCTTCTGCCTAATGCTGAAGAAAATTCTAAAATCAATCTTCCTCACCTTTTCTCCTAAATCCTATACGCCTCCTGGGCTCTGTTGGTTGGCTAAGTAATTGTTTTAAAGCCTGAAAAATCATTTGAATATTTTCATCATGCCCTGTTACTTTATTTTCTAACTGTTCTAACTTCAATAAAATATCTTTATGAGTAATAATCATTTCCCGGAGTTTTGTAAAGATTCTGATAATCTGAATATTGATTGTGATAGCCCTTGTGCTATTTAAAATACACGACAACATGGTTACACCTTGTTCTGTAAAACAAAAGGGTGCATAACGCAAACCCATTTTATCGGTATCATTGGAGGTCACATTTTGTGACCTCCAATTTTCAAATTCCTTTTTGTTCATTTCAAACATAAAATCTTCCGGAAATCTATGTGTATTTCTTCTTACTGCCTGCTTTAATACTCTTGTTTCCACTCCATACAATTCTGCAAGATCCCGGTCTATCATCACTTTCTGCCCTCTCACCAAATAAATTCTGTTCATTATTACTTCATCTGCTAACAAAATCGCTTTCTTAATTGTTTTTGCCATTCTGGTAATTTTAAAATTTTATCAGGCTGTGTATTATTAACTTATAGAAGTGGTCGCAAATTGCGACTACCATTTTATTTACAAATAAATAAAAGGTCACCCCGTCCACCCTTCTCTATCCAAACTCCTGTATTGTATTGCTTCTGCCAGATGTTCGGGTTTTATATCATTGCTTCCAGAAAGATCTGCAATGGTGCGGCTTACTTTTAAAATACGGTCGTATGCACGGGCGCTCAGGTTTAATTTTTCCATGGCTACTTTTAATAAATTTTGCCCGGCTGTTGTTATTACACAAATTTCTTTCAGTTGTTTGCTGCTCATTTGCGCATTGGCATACACACCTTCGCTTTCTTTGTAACGCTCTGCCTGTATTTCTCTTGCTTTAACAACCCGCTCTCTTATGCTGCTGCTTTTTTCGTATTGCTGCGCCGATGATAACTCACTAAAAGCAACGGGTGTTACTTCTACATGCAGGTCAATCCTGTCTAACAATGGTCCCGAAATTTTATTTAAATATTTTTGTACGCCGCCCGGCGGACAGGTACACTCTTTTTCGGGATGATTAAAAAAACCACAGGGGCATGGATTCATAGAAGCAATCAGCATAAAACTTGCCGGAAAATCCAACGCAACTTTTGCACGGGAGATGGTTACTTTTCTTTCTTCCATCGGCTGGCGCATTACTTCCAAAACCTGCCTTTTAAATTCGGGCAATTCATCTAAAAATAAAACACCATTGTGTGCCAAAGAAATTTCGCCGGGCTGCGGAATACCGCCACCGCCAACCAAAGCAACATCACTAATGGTGTGGTGCGGACTGCGAAATGGCCGCCTGCAAATTAATGTAGAGTCTGCCGGAAGTTTGCCTGCAACCGAATGTATTTTTGTTGTTTCCAACGCCTCCTGTAAACTCAACGGCGGCAGTATGGTTGGCAAACGCTTTGCCAGCATGGTTTTACCGGCACCGGGCGGCCCAATAAGAATTGCATTGTGCCCGCCAGCAGCAGCAATTTCCAAAGCCCGTTTAATATTTTCCTGTCCCTTTACATCGCAAAAATCTATTTCAAAATCGCTTTGTGCATTTGCAAATTCTTCACGGGTGTTTACAATGGTAGGCTCAATGGTTTTTTCATCATGAAAAAATTCAATCACTTCTGTAATATGCCCAACGGCGTAAACCTTTAAATTGTTTACCATGGCCGCTTCTCTTGCATTTTCTTTAGGTACAATCAAACCTTTAAACCCTTCTTTACGTGCTTGTATGGCAATGGGCAGTGCGCCTTTTATGGGGCGTATTTCGCCATCAAGGCTTAGCTCGCCCATAATTACATACTCACTTAATCTTTCAGGGTTTTCAATTTGCTCCGTTGCACCCAATGTGCCAATGGCAATAGGCAAATCGAAAGCAGTACCGGTTTTTTTTATATCCGCTGGTGCAAGGTTAACCACCAGCTTGGTACGGGGCATAAAATAATGATTACTCTTGATGGCACTCTCAACCCGCTGCAGACTTTCTTTAACAGCATTATCGGGCAGGCCAACAATATAATAGTTTTGGCCCTGGTTGTTTACGCTTACCTCAACAGTAATAGTAATTGCCTCTACTCCATAAACAGCACTGCCAAAGGTTTTAACCAGCATGGGTAACAAATTTTCTTAAAGTTAAAAAAGTTTGATAGGAAAGAGAAATAAATATTGAAATTTACCGGGTTACTCTGTCATTGTTTTATGACTTTTTCTGCAGTCAATAAAATTAAAATAATCAGATGTTTTTTAGGATAGATATTAATTTACAATACCAGCATTTCTTCAATAACCTTTTTCACAAGTGCAACAGTTGGTGCATTCAACTTACCAACTTTATCTTGAATTCTTGCTTTATCAATGGTTTTTATCTGGTCTAAAGCAATCATACTTGCTGTGCCATTTAAACTAAATTTAACCCGGGAAGGATAATTTCTGATTGTAGTAGTAAGCGGAGCAACTATTACAGTACCAATAAATTCATTCATATCATCGGGAGAAAGTATTACGCAGGGTCTGGTTTTTTTCATGTATTTGCCAATAGTGGGATCGAGATTGACCCAAAAGATTTCGTATTGCTTTATTTCCATGCATCAAAATTTTCATCCTTAAAAACATCAGGCAATATTAATTTATCATCATTATTTTTTGCCATTTTTTTAAACGCCTTTGCCCAGTCTTTTCTTGGAGATGGCTTGTTGGTTTTCAGTAAAATCCCTGAATCCCCCACCTCAATCATTACTTCTTCCTTTTCATTCTCTACAGTTTTTAAAAACTTCTGAGGTATAACAATCCCTTTGGAGTTTCCTATCTTTCTTACTTTTATTGAGAATGTTTCCATATCATTTTATTTATACGCAATATACAAATGTTATAACAAATTATAACAAAAATTGTCTTACATTCTCTCCATCATACCTTCTCTCTTCAAAATCGAATAACTAAGCTGGTTGTTGCTTATGCCATCCTTTAAATGATAAGGAAAATGAAGCTGACGCAAAGGTTTTTTAATCATAATAATACCAAGCATCGCTTTCACCATTATTCCTAAACATGCTTCCCTCAAAGTGATTAAAATATAGCTTATAGCTTGTGTCTGTTTTATAATAACTGAAATTATATTTAAATAACCCAATATTATACTGAGGAGATTGTGCTTTATTATATAGTTCATTTAAACTATCCGGAAATATTTTTTTGAACTTTTTATACTCTTTCAGGTCAGTTTTTAAAATGAATGCTTTTGAGATAGTTCTTTCAAAATAATAATCCTCAATTTGTCTTAAAGAAAGCCTTACTGAAATAAAGGCGATTATAAATATTGCAGTAGATATAAACAGTGCTATTTTCTTCTTAAAAAATGCGCTTAAAAGTACGCATAGCATCAGAAACGAAATTCCATAAAAAAAGATTTTTGAATAGAAATCAAAAAAGCTCATTCTTAATATCAGGTATAACTGTACACATCCTAAAAAAAGGACGAGCATACAAATAGGTACAATTATGAATTTAATTTTTTGCATAAAAAAATTACATTTTCTCCAACATCTCCACCACTCCTTCTCTCTTCAAAATTAAATACCCCAACCGGTCGTTGCTAATACCATCTTTTAAATGATAACTAAAATGTAACTGATCGTTAATAACAGATGTTTCAAAAAATTTAAAATCAATATTGGGATATTTTTTTAGTTCTTCGCCAATTTCGTATAAATGCGTAGAGAGGATGAAGAGTGAATTTTTCATTTTAAGCAGGCCTTCAATTACTGTGCTGCTGCACTTCATAGCATCCTGCACATTGGTACCTTTAAAAAGTTCATCAATTAAGATCAACCATTTTTTGCCATTACTCACTTTTTGTAGTGTTGCTTTTATGCGCTGCACTTCATTAAAAAAATAACTTTCGCCTTTGGCGATATTGTCTATCACATTTATGTTGCTGAGTATACCATCAAAAAAGCTCAGGTGCATATTTTTTGCGGGTACGCCCATTCCGGTGTGAGCAAGATATACGGCCGTTCCGCAGGCTTTTATAA
>JAYURR010000093.1:0-14760 GCA_043756605.1 Chitinophagaceae bacterium | reverse complement strand
AGTTTTTCGGCCAGGTAAAAAGCACCTTTGTGAAAACGGCCGATACTTCCATCATCTGATCGGGTGCCTTCGGGAAAAATTACGAGAGAATAACCATGCTTCATCCTATCTGCAATTTTATCAACCTGCTGTTCAATCTGCTCACTCGGAAAATAATCGGCCATGCGTATTACCGGACCAAAGAAAGGCGCATTCCATTTTTTATTATTGGTGAGCATTAATATTTTGGGGTTCAGCATTATCAACGGTACAATATCTAAAGAAGATTGATGGTTGCAGATAATGATGGCTGGCTTTTTTAGATCTTCCTTTTGTGGGTTGATGATCTTCTTTTTTACATTGAACATTACATACATCAAAAACCAGCAGGCTTTTGAAACCAACAAATGATACAGGTATTTTCCTCTTTCTCTAACCTGCAATCTGATAAAACTTCTGCCCAAAACAGTAAAAAAAAGACTTACCGAAATAAACAATGAAAAGGCAAAGGATGATTTATGAAAATTAAAGAACGTCCACGGAAATAATTTGCGCTGCACCCGGTTTTTTATCAATATTGAAAAAAAGAAAGGTATCAATATCTGCGACATGATAACAACACAAACAATACCGATGATGGAAATTAATGCGATAGAACGCAAGGCCGGATGCTTTGCAAAAATTAAAACGCCCATGCCTGCAATGGTGGTTATAGCCGATAAAATAATAGATGATTTAAAAGACGAAAGATTCTTTTTGCCGGTCTTATACTCCTGCAATAAACCATTCATAATAAAGAGACTATAATCATCGCCCAAACCAAAAATAAGTGCCGATATGATGATGTTGATGATGTTGAACTGTATGCCTACCATGCCCATAATACCCAGTATCCAAACCCAACTTATAAACATGGGGATGAATGAAACCAGCGTCAGCTCTATTCTTCCGTACATCAGCAGCAACACAAAAAAAACCAGTAAAGAGGTCATCAATGCAATGCTCGAAAAATCGGAGTTGATGATTTCTACAAAACGCCGGGTTAAATATTGTTTATCAAGTACAGTAACATTTTCTTCGTTTTCAAAAGCATCGTACACCTGTTGTTTTTTATCGGGGAAGGCTTTTACCAATGTTACAACCGTTGTTTTGCCGGGCTTTTCGGTAATATAATCGTCTAGAAAATTTTTACGTACGTCGGCCATCGCCTCTTTATCAACAGGCGCATATTCATTATTAAGCAAAGCTTTAAAATTATCAAAAGCGGCAGCATTAAATTTTAATGCGGCTCCTTCTGTAATCAATGTAGCCATCAACCTGTTTTTCTTTTCGGCAGTCCAGTACTGGTTCCATCTTTCAATTTTTATTTTTTGTGCAGTATTTGAAATAATGAGCGAAGAAACACCGGAATATTTTTTTACAATATTTTTATCCTGCAACTTTTCAATTTGGGTAACCAGCTTTTCATTGTTTACCAATGCATCATCCAATGTTGCTCCTTCGGTAACTAAGTAAACCGATTGTAAGGCATATTGATTTATTTCATTCAGTTTTTTTTCTGATGCGTTTAATTTGCTGCTCATGTAATTCATGTTCTGCAAATCAGATTCAAAACTCACTTTAGGAGCCCAAAAAGCAAATAGCACTGTTAATGCAAGAATGATGATGACAAGGTATTTATTATACTCTGGCTTTAAAGATGCAATTTTATCAATCCACGAAAACTGGTGCACAACAGGTGTTTCCTGTTCTTTTTTACCTGCAATAAAATGTGGTAAAAATATCAATGAGCAAAGCGAAGCACCAATTAAACTGAATGCAGCAAACAATCCCAGGTCTTTCAGCATTTCAGATTCTACAAACTGCAGGCATAAAAAACCACCAATTGTTGTAAAACTACCCACCGTCATCGGTATTGCCAGATCTTTAATAACCTGTCGGATATTACGGGTGTGGCGGTAATGATTAAAAACATGCAACGAATAATTTACGGCAATGCCCAATACCACTGAGCCGGTGCCCAAAGCAATCACCGATATTTTTCCTTTGATAAAATAAATACAAGCCAGCGAAAACAAGGCACCAAATATCACCGGAATTAAAATTATGAAGGGTGCTCTTTTTTTACGAAAATACAATCCCAAAAAAATAATGATAAAAAGAATGGTAACGCCTTGTGTAAGCAAAGAATCTTTTCTTAACTGCAATGCATTGCCAACCGAAACTGCCGTTGCACCAAAATAGGTTGCAGTAATATTACCGTTGTTGTTATCAATCAAACTATCGAGCCCCTTCAGTAATAACTCATTTTTACCGGTATTGCCTGGTGGATATTTTGGGGTGATAAAAAGCATCAGATGCTTTCTGTCTTTAGTAACAATGTAATTATCGTAAAGCTCAAAATTTTCGTCGTACTGTAATTGTTGCAGTTTTTTTAAACCCAGGAAAGTGATGCCTACCGGGTCTTTGCTGATCATATTCTTTAATGCAAAGCCTGCCGGCGATGTAAGTGTACGTAAATTCTGCTCCAGTGTTTCTTTAACTTTTGCAGGCGTTATCAGCGAGTCGATGGCTGTGTAATCTTTTTCGTTAAGGTAAACAGGCAAGTGATTGCTTACTGTACCAAACAATTGTAACGACAGTTCATCATCAACCTTGTAATTTATTTTTGCAATGAAGGGAGATAGTTTTTGCTGAATGTTTTCAATCAGGGTATCGGCATAAGCAACAAGGCTGTCGGGTTCGGCTGCCGTAGTATCTTTTAACGATACTGTAACCGCCATTTTATCCATAAACTTTGAGTTTTGAAAAACTTCGTTGAGCTTTTCAATCTTTTTATCTTTTGGTAAAATTTTAGAAATGTCTTCTTCAAACTTTAACTGCCATGCAAAAAAGCCTGCCAGTAAAATCAATGCAGCAAACGTAATATACAAAGCGGGCAGGCGCTTTGTATAAAAATTGTAGATGTTGAGTAATAATTTTTCCATGTACTAACCGGCTTTTGTAGTAACCACTTGTTTTTTACCAAACCATTTTAAAAAGATAAATGTAAGCAGGCCGGCAACAATTGCTGCAACAATTGCCAGGGTTATACTACCATAAACATATTGTATCAGATTTTGCTTAATTGAAGCAAGGCTTAATGCATTGCTGAAGTTAACCTGCAAGGCATTGGCACCCATCCACAATGCGCCCATTTTATAACTGCCGAAAATAATAACCGGTATCATGGGTGGTATGCTTATGTTGGCTGCAATAATTACCAGCGGCTTATTCAGCTTAAATAATATTGCTAAAAAAATAGCAGCCGCCAGTTGAAACCCCCAGATAGGTACAATGCCCATGAAAATACCAAACGCAACCGATATGGCTTTTAATTGGGGCGAATGATGCGGATTAAACAATTGCTCATCCAGCACTTTTTTCATTTTTTTGGGGCTGAAAAGTATGCGTATAAAATTTCGAGGTTTTATATACAGCAAAGTGATAAACACTAAAATGGTATTTAAAACGCTGATGCGAAAAAAATCTTTATAAGGCCTGAAGTGAGAAATGCGTTCTGCCTTGGGTGCGTAATAAACCGTTACGGGCACCGAAACAACTTTAATTCCCTTCCACGCCAACCGCACCAGCACCTCAATTTCAAATTCGTACTTACGGGTTATGAAACGCATTTTATTTAAAGGCTCCAGCGGATACAGCCTGTAACCAGATTGTGTATCAGGGCTTGTGATGCCGGTTTCTACCTTAAACCAAAAATTAGAAACATTATTGCCAAAGCTGCTGCCACCGGGTACCGAAGCCTGGCCCATATTTCTTGCGCCAATGATAACTGCGTTGGGTTCTTCAAGCAACTTGTTTATAAATGCTGGAAGGTCTTTTGCAAAATGCTGCCCGTCAGAATCTATGCTGATGGCATACTTGTATCCCTTTTCAATGGCATACCTGAATGCTTTACGCAGCGCCCAACCTTTACCAACGTTTTGTTCATAATTGATAAATTGAACTGCAGGAAATTGTTTTACAATATCAACCGTATTATCTGTTGAACCATCGTTTATCACAATAATGTGCTTGCTGTACAAGGCTACATCTTCAATCACTTTACCAAGTGTAGCTGCGTTGTTATAAGTAGGAATAATAACACAGACTTTCAAATCATCAGCCTTCTCCATCAACGAACCGGTCATTAGTAAATCTGTTTGTAAAGTTTGCAGTAAAATACAGCTAAAATTATAACATTCAGGGGAATAAGTGGGGTTGTGTTTAAACAAGATTTTTCACTAGCAAAAGCTAATGTGTACAAAGTTCACAACAAAAAATAAGCTTACTTCTTCTTCAACAAAATCTTCTCTTTGGTAAATGCAAAGCCTGCATCTACAAAAGCTAAAATTTTGCTCCAGTTAGCCGCAGGTTCAAAATTATTGGTATAATATTTACTAAAGGTTATCAGTAAATCTGTTCCCTCTATTTTTGCTGTAGATTCAAAGCCGCCACATTCGTTCTTTACGCTTTTGTTCAGTTTTTCTATACCTTCTGCTGTATAACCATATGGTATTTTAAAAATAATTTTTTTGCTGAAACTACGGGAGTATGGCATATAAATATCCTGCTTTCTTTCCCGTTGGTCTGCTTTAATTTCCAATTGGCCACCGGCAAATTTTCCTGCTTCTATTATATAGTTATTGCCTGCTTTTTTTACCCAGCCATCCATGTTAAATTCCTCTTCTATTACTATGGCAGCATTGGTTCCTGCAAATCCATCCTGCAGAATTTTAAAATTCTTCAGGTCTTTAGGTTTATCGTTATACTCAGCGTTAAGTTCTTCCTCAAATTTCTCTTTTTGCTTTTGCCTGGCTGTAACCATTGACTCTTCTGCAGATTCTAATGTTTTTTTATATCCTTTACTAACATAATCCAGTTGTTTTAAAGGGTCGGGTTCTTTATCCCGCAGTTTAGCTTCGGCCCTTAAATAATCTTCCATTATTAAAATTTTGCTTTGCATATCTCTGCGCAAATGCCCGCCAGATGTAGATTTTCGTTTAATATGTAGCAATTGCATATTGGCACTATCCGTTTTAATAAACACATCATCTGTTTGAAAATTATCTGCAACTGAGGTTTTAAAGGTGATATCCTTTCCATTCAGCTTATCAGCTTTATCCTGGTTCATATCTCTTCCGCCTTTAAAAATTGTATTTTGCTGAATGTATCTGAATGTTTCATTTTCGAAAGCTGGCGGAATTTCGCCGAAATTATAGAGGTTGTTACCAAAATAATAAAACGCAAATTTTGATTTTGTTTTAGGTATACGCAGCAGAAAATTAAAATCGGCTATTGCAAAAATATCTTTATAATTTACTTCGTTTGAGGCGCTTATCAATACAAGTTCTGCTTCGGCATCAAATGCACTGTTTACAGTTTTCATTACATTCAGCAACAGCTCAAGTTGCTTAATTTTATTCAGGCTTTTGCTGCAATCAAGAAAACGATCAACATCTGTATCAATAACAAGGTTATCAAAAAGTTTTCCGTATTTATCATGCCGGCAATAATAATATACAAAAGAAAGCATGGAATCAATATTCTCAATATCAATATTGTGTTGTTTTGAATAGGTTTTCCAATCGCGTTTAATATTGGTGTTAATGGGTAACTGCACCAAAAATGGCTTTATCAAATTTACAAATGCATGCTCCACATCTTCTGGCGAAGTTACTTTTTCAATTTTACCAATTCTGGTATAATCGCCCCGGCCGTGTATTATATCTGCAAAAGCATATTTAACTCTTACAGTTGGCACTTGCCTGGTTTCGGAGAGCCAGATTACATTAGTTGATTTTGGGAGGTCGGAAGCAGATAGTTCCAGTATATTATCATCATCTATTTGTGTAATTTTAAAATCGGGTGCCCCGTTAATTACCTGGTATTGCGCAGCCACTCTTTTATCAAATAAAATTTTTATCCCTAATTTAACTATTGGATATTCATCCCCTAAAACAAAAGTAAAATAATCAACGTCTTTATCTGTTCTTGCCTGCTCAAAATAAGTAACGTAGTAGTCAATAATATCACCTATAGCGAGGTTGGGAACAGCTATTTTATTTTTTTTGCCATCTTTGTTCTCATCAAGCTTTACAGCAGCTTCATCAACATTAATTTTTTGCAGGTTGCCATCTGCTTTGGTTACCCTTATCCCCATAAAGGTGTAGGTACGCAACTTGGTAAGTGCGCCGTTCTCCTTACTTTGTAACTGGTTAAAATTAACCTGTGAGTAAGCATCCAGAGACACCTGATCGTTAATAAAAATTCTTTCCCTAAATGTTCTTTTGATGGTGCTATGCATTTTGCCTACATACAATAAAGAGCGGCCCTTACGCTCTGTGTTTGTTTCAACAGTTTGTTTGCGGGCCAATATTACTGCCGATTCATTTTTGTATGCTGCAGGTAATTTGTTGTTATCAAATGCGGCATCTTTATCGCCCCACACTTCTTCATCCACTTCTTTAGCCATTTGTATATACTCAGTATTTTGCGCAAATGCAGGCAATACAAACAGGGTTATAAAAAGCGCCATAAAAATCCTCTTCATACTATTCATTTTATTTTAGTAGTGTTTTCTGGTAGTGGTAATGAAATTTTTGATACAGAAATGTTTGATTGTTATTTTGTAAGTACCACCTGTTCTTTATATTTATCTGTAAGTTGTTGTATCTGCTTATTCCAGATTGCAAATTCTTCCTTTTTTAAAAGTGTTTGCTTAATTTTTAAAACTTTATGGTAAACCAGTTTATTACCGTTTTGCTTATAGTTGATGCTGATATCCATAGTGCCGTTTTGCAAATTCAAATTTGCCGGCAATGTGCTTATTTTGTATGGTGCCGGAATGGTAAGTTCTGTTTCCTCATCCATTAACAATTTATTGGAGAGTTGCATATTGTGCAGGCGCTTTGCAGTATCAATAATAAAATCATCAAACTCTTTTCTAAAATCAAGGTCCAGGTAAATTTCGTTTCCAAATACAGATACTCCGTTTTTGTGAACAATTTCATAACTGATTGTAAGCACACTATCAATGCCAGGCATATCAGATTTTTTTAAATTGCTGATGCTGTACTCCTGGTTACTTTCCGATAAATAATTTATTAAGGATTTTTCAAGGTTTTCTTTTTTAATGCCTGTCATTTTATTAATCATATCACTTCTGGCCTCACCTTTATAAATATGTTCGGCATTTCCTTTCAGGTCTTGTCCTTCAATGGTTAATATTCTTTTTTCTTTATCAGGATTTTGTTCTGCTATTACTGCCGGAATATTTGTTAAAATATATTTATCGCCATTTTCTATCAGTACCTGGCGGCCGGCAATACGTTCGGCATACTGATTAAATGCCATATTTGTTTCTGTACCATCTAAAAAATATGTTTTGCCGTTGCTGAGCCATGCAGCAATCATGTGATTGTGTACGCTCAGCGAGGGTGTGCTCATATCGTAAGGGATATGGTTGGTGCCAATCCAGCATAGTCTTGCATCAAGCCCAATTCCTTTCATTAATCCTTTTAACAAATTAGCCATTCCTTTACAATCGCCATATTTTTTATTGATCACATCTGTTGCTTTTGCCGGCTTAAATGCTGCAATACCATCTTCGTAGGCAATGTAACGTATGTTTTGATGTACCCAGTTTAATAAAGTTTTTACTTTATTGGTTTCGCCTGTAACACCGTTTGTAATTTCGGCGGCTTTTGTTTTTAGCAGTTCTTCGTCATCCGTATTGTTTTTTACAATATCGTAGCACCATTTATACTGGTCGGCTATCGTTTTAAAATAAACCTGTTGTCCTTTTTCTGTACTGGCCTCTTTGCAAAGCACCAGCACATGCGGATAGTTAAAAGCAATGCCCTGGTCGTTTGATTCTGTTTTAAAGGCAGGCAGATCTTTCATGCTGTATGTGTAAATATCTGCATCAAGTTTACTATCGTAACTGCTTGATTTTTTTATATTGTTATTTCCAAAATTATAATCCTTTATTTCACATTTCATCCAGCGTGGTATAATAAACTGCACTTCCTTATCCTGCACAAAATACTCCTCGGTAAAATATACGCTGGTAAAATAGCGTGGGTCGTTGTAGGTTTTGCTTAATGATATTTTTGCAGCAGCATCATTTTCAGCCAACGTCATTTTAAAATGGCAGATTCTTGCATCTGAGTAAAAAATATCTTTAATTGAATAATAATCGTAGTGTATATCTTCAGTGCGGTAAGGCCTATTTCTTACGCTTACATTTATATCATCTATACTTTCATGATCGTTATACATTTCGGTGTACGTAATCAGTTGTGTTGATTTTAAACTCTTAAGTTGTGTTACGTAATTTTCTTTTATCAATACCGGATTTTCGCCTTTTTCCTGTTTGAATAAAAAGGTCTGTTTTTTATTAACGATAACGATATTTTTATCGACATCGCCACCGCCGGCTAAAGCAAAAAACGGGCTTATCAATAAGGCAGATAGTATTATCGTTGGTAGAAAAAAATTTCTTTTGCTGGTACGCATTGCGAGTTTTTTAAACATTGAGTTATACAATTTTATTTGTATAGACTGTTGTTTGCAATATAAGAATACTTATTAAATGTATGTTTAAAATTAACAACAGCGGGTTTATTATTTTGTGCTTTTATTAAAATGGAGTTGATTTTTTTGAGTATGCTGTTACTATATTTTAAACCACATTGCTCATCTTGCTTTCCATCCGCTTTTTTTTATCCGCCATGCGTTGGTGAATCCATTGGGGCCACTCTCTGCTGTCTTCAGCATCGTAAATACGCAGCTCCTGGGTTTCGTCCTTTTGTATCAGGTCTTCTTCCCGGCAACCGAGTATTTCTGCCGCTGTTTTTACACCAGAATAACTGGAGCCGGCAACACCATGGCTCATAATGCTGGCGCCACACATATACAGGTTTTCAATTTCGGTTTTGGCTTTGTAACTGAAGGGGCCGGTTTGCATAAAGCCCTTTTCGGTACCATATACATTGCCCTTGGTAGATTTTATGTAGTGCTCGTTGGTAATGGGCGTACCCACTTCTATATTGATAATATTTTTATGTACAGCAGGCAAAATTCTTTTAAAAGTATTCATCAGCTTTTCAATAAGCCTTTCTTTTATTTTTTGATATTCGGCACCGGTTTTATCAACGTCGGTATAATTATTTTTAAAAGAATCGTAGTCAATAAAAGTAACCGCTTCAATAGTATGATGGCGACCATTAAAACTCAGGGGATCTTTTAAAGAGGAGCAACTGATAAATAGTGAATCAAACTCGTCTGTTAGCAGAATAGATTCTTTGGTGAGGCCTTCGTAAATGCCATCCATATCTTTACCGGGCATAAACCAGATATTACCAGAGTCAATTCCAGCCTTGCGTACATCCATATCTACCGAAATAAAAAACATGAGCGATGTTACCGAATAACGCGTTGCCTGTAGTTTTTTTAGCAGCTTAGCACTCAGGTTTTGGTGGCCCACCAGTTTATAGGTTGCTGTAGGGTCGGCGTTGGAGATAATACATTTTGCTTTTATAATTTCTCCGTTTTGTAATTCAACGCCAACGGCTTTTAATTTTTTTTCTCCTTCTACCAATATTTTTTTTACGGCCTGGCCGGTTTTTATGTGACCATCATATTTTTTTATAGCATTGGTCATGGCTTTTACAATGGCCGCACCGCCACCCATGGGGTAAAAGCCTCCGTTAAAATAATGATCCATCAACGCACAATGAAAAGGAAAACTTGCTTTGGATGGCGGCAGGCCATGATCGCCGCATTGTATGTTGAGTACCGATTTTAACAGTGGATCTTTTATATGCCAGCCAATTACCCGCTTTAAACTGAACAACCCGTATTTGCCTAAATGCCTGGTGCGGTAGGCAATGGTAATATTATCCCAAAAACCATTCATTTTGGGTATCAAAAACAATTCTGTACTTACGGTTTTAACCAGTTTAAGATATTTATGAATGCCTTTTTTTTCTTTGGGAAATTTTTTAGATAATGAGTTTGCTAAATTATCTATACCTGCAGGCATATCTATACGTTCATCACCAATCCAGCAATGTTCATAAGCATCTTTATTCATACGAAAAAAAACCAGCTCGTTGGCAATACCCAGTCCTTCGTACAGGTTACAGGTACTTTGGCCTTTATCCATACCGCCTATATAATGTACACCGGGGCTGTAACGGTGCCCATCAATATAAAAACTATGGCACCAGCCACCCGGTACATAGTGCTGCTCAATTACAGCTACTTTTTGGCCGGCACGTGCCAAACAAAGCGCTGCTGATAAACCTCCGGCACCAGATCCGATTATTATTGTATCAAATTCTTTCATAATCATGCTAAGCCGAAATTTATTTTAAGCAGTAAATATGTTGCTGGCTTATTAACAAATCTAAGCTAAACTTTCAAAATTCAGGTATTAACAAAGCTTACGATTGAAATGTTAAAGAAAAGCCATTGAAAAAAAGTTTTGAACAAAAAAAGCTTATGGCATGGTTTTGGGTTTTTGCTATCTGTCTTCCGGAAAAAGAATATGAAAATTTAATTTTTAAACTTTAAAATCTGAATATTATGTCTGAAACAAATTTCCCAACGCCATCTGCACAGGCTAAAAAGGGCAACAATTACAGAAATGCCGTAATCGGTATTTTAGCTGCAGGACTTATAGCCGTATCTGGTTATGCTATTTATTCAAATAACGATACTACTAAAACCATTCAACAACAAGAAACTACCATTGCAAAAGTAGTTGATGAAAAAAGTGATGTACAAGCCAATTTCGATGCGTCACTTGCCAGGCTTGATTCTATGCAAAGTGTTAACACCGGTTTAGAAGGCAAGTTAACAGAAAGAAATAATGAAATAGCTAAGGTTAAAACAGAGATACGCAGTATTTTAAATAAGAAAAATGCTACGGCGGCAGAGTTAGGCAGGGCAAAAACATTGATAGCATCTTTAAATGATAAAATCACTTCAATGGAAGCCGATATTGCACAACTGAAACAGGATAACCAATTGCTTACAAATGATAATATTGTTTTAAAGCAGGATAAGGAAACCTTAAGTAAAGACCTTGCCACTACTACACAGGTAAAGCAGGATCTGGAAAAGAAAGTTGACATCGCATCTACTTTAAATGCAAGTAACATTGTAATTACACCTATTAATGTAAAAAGCAACGGAAAAGAAAAAGTATCAACAACTGCAAAACGTGTAGATAAGTTTGTAGTTAGCTTTGATGTTGATAACCGCATAATACAATCAGGATCTACAGATGTATATGTAGTGGTATTAGGCCCAGATGGCAAAGCCATTAATACCAGTGCAGAAACATTTACAACACGTGAAGAAGTAGCAATGCCATTTACAGCTAAAATGCCGGTTGATCTGGAAACAGCAAAAAAGAAGAACGTAGAGTTTGCATTTATGCCAGGAGCAAATTTTATACAGGGTAGTTATACTGTACAGATTTACCAGAATGGATTTTTAATTGGACAGGGAACCCGTGAACTGAAGAAAGGCGGTTTGTTTAGTTAATAAAGTTGCTGGTTTTTAATTAATAATTACACATGCTGTAATTAAAAAAAGCTATCTGAAAATAAAATTCAGATAGCTTTTTTAATTAATTTTATTGCTATAAAAGTTTAATTTAGCTAAGCGTCCCTGTTTATTTTGTTACTTTATAACACTATAAAACTAACTGTATGAAAAAAATTATTTTATCCGCAACTATGCTGTTTTTTTCTTTGGTAATATTTTCACAAACTTTTATGCACGGTGTTGGTATTACCATCATTGGCAGCACAACAGCCCAGGGCAGCAACAGCGATATTGGCCTTGGCGAAGGCTTTACTTATTTTCCGCGCTTTAATTTTGTAGAAACAGAAAGCCTCTCATTATCGGTTGGTATTCCTTTATGTGTAGGGCTGTCTGCAACAGGTTCTACCACATACGATCCTTATGGGTATGGATATACTGATAATACTTCAATAGGTTTTGTTTTAAATGCACCGCTTATTATCAACTTAAATTTAGGGAGAGGTTCAACCAAAGAGAACCGAAAAAAAATGGGCTATTTTTTTGGTGCTGGTTTTGGCTACCACCATGGCGATTTTTTAACCGACCGTTACGATCCTGTAACCAATAGCTATATAAGCAGTTACACATCCAATACATACGGCCCTGCAGGCAATGCAGGCATTAGAATTGGTGTAGGCCGAAAGCATAAAAATATTGAGGTAAGGCTTTCGTACATGAAAGGTATTAATGAAAGTAAGCCAAATGTTTTTGGTGTGGCCGGTGCATTTAATTTTTAAGCACAAAATCAATTAAGTTAGAAACAGCCTTTTTTTGAAGTAACAAAAGCTTCTCTTTTTTCTGACATGATTGCCTGAACTTTAGTTTAATAAAATCGTAATTCATATATTTTTTTTATTTTATGCAAAAAAATATTAAGTCTGTTGCAATTATAGGCGGAGGTCCTTCGGGTTGTTCATTAGCAACTTTATTAAAACGAAACGGTTTTAAGGTGGCAGTTTTCCATCTTGATAAAAGGCCCGAAATTATTGTTGGCGAATCGTTGGTGCCTGCCATCATCCCATTTTTGCGCAAGTTGGGTGTAGAGGATGAAGTAAAAACATACAGTACTTATAAACCAGGTGCATCTGTATGGGTAAGTAAGGATGAAGAGGCTACTTCTCCTTTTAGCTTTGGTGGCGGCGGATTACCGCCTTATGCTTACAATGTGCCACGTAATAAATTTGATAAAACCATTTTTGACCTGGCTGTTAGCGAAGGGGTAACTTTTTTTGAGCATATTGCAAAATTAGAAAGGGTTGGCAATACCGATGAGCTAAAATTATGCGATTATACCATTGCTGCCGTAAACGATTTTTTCACAGGTCAGCCCGATCTGATTGTTGATGCAAGCGGGCGTTCACGTACCATATCACGCTTACTGGATATACCAACTAAAGCCGGCAAACGTAAAGACATAGCCCTTTTTGCCCACCTGAGCGGCGCCGAAAAAATTGAACCCCACAATATTCATTTACATCGTTTAAATAAAGGCTGGAACTGGAGAATACCCTTGCCTGACCGTATTTCGGTTGGGGTTGTAATTAATCCCGATCATTTAAAAGAATATGGAGCCACTAAAGAACAGCAGTTTGATAATTATTTAAAAGCAGATGAAACGCTGCTTAAATTCACCAAAAACGCCAAAAGAGAAACAGGTGTGGTTCAGTATAATAACTATCAACTGATTTCTCAAAAAATGGTTGGTAAAAACTGGCTGTTAACCGGAGATGCCGGTGGTTTTCTGGATCCTATTTTTTCATCCGGACTTTTTTTAGCCATTAAAGGGGCATTTGCTGCCGCAGATGCAATCATTGCTGGTACAGATGAAGCTTTTAAAAAATACCAGCATTACCAGTTGTACGAGCTATCCATCTGGCAAAAATTAGTTGATTGCTGGTACAGTGGTGGTCTTTTTACGCTCTTTAAAGTTGGACAAGACAGGATGGATACCGCTTTTGGTCGGTTTATTGGCCCGCACATGCAACGCCATTTAACGCGTATTTTCTCTGGCGAAGCCGTATATAAAAGTTATAGCCGCATATTTTTGAACTTTGTTTTAGGCCCCATGATAAGCATTATGAGAGTCGGTAGGCTGCACAATCGTAAGTTGAGTGAGCTGGAGATAAAATAATTCCAATTTAAAAATCGTTTTATTTTTTTTGTAAAAGGTAAAAAGCCCTATTTTTGCTGCCCGTTAAGGGAATACTCCTCCCTAGCTCAGTTGGTTAGAGCATCTGACTGTTAATCAGAGGGTCGCTGGTTCAAGTCCAGCGGGGGGAGCCCAATTAGACAAAGCCGGATTTTTCCGGCTTTTCTTATTTTCAGAAATGCCGAAAGCCTTACTTGGCTTGCATATCAGAGTAAGGAGGGGGTTGGTTTTAAAAGTTCGAAAAGATTTATTCTCAAATATCAATTTTTCAGGGAACATCGAACTTACAATCTGTTGTTTGATAATTAAATCTCCTGAAACGTAAAGCCGGTCAAGGTTTCCGAAAAATTCACCGCCGTAACTTAACATTGCATCAAAGTCGGTGTCGTTCTGTGTTAAGTTACCCAGCTTGGCTTCTAAATCCCTTACCAAGGGTTCGTATCTATCCTTTATTTCCTTGTAATCATTACCGTCCAAAGTGCCATCTAAAAGCAGTTGTCGGGCATTAGTTATCCTTTCTTTATTCTTTTGGATTTCAAGCTTAATTTTCTGAATACTATCACCTGAATTTCTGCTTCCATTTGAGTAAAAACGCTCCAACATTGAATTGATAAAATTCCTTGAAGGGTCATTAAGTGTTATTTTCTTTAATTCACCAGCAAAGAGAATATTCGCTTCTTCTGAATTAAATCTCTCCCCACATTGTGTAGTACAATGGTAGTAATGATACTTCCCCCCACTGCCACCCCTTGAAGCACTTGCAGTAAGTTTTCCTCCACACTTTTTGCAAAGCAAATACCCACGAAGCGGGAATTCATCTTTACCGGATTGTTTAGCTGGCCAATTTCTTCTTTTACCAATCATAATTGATTGCACATCATCAAAGAGTTCTTCTGTAACAATTGGCTCATGTATTCCTTTTACCGTTACGGCTTCTTCATCTTTATAAGCAGCTATAAAAACTCTGCCGCAATAAAAAGGATTGCGGATCA
>JAYURR010000092.1:0-14831 GCA_043756605.1 Chitinophagaceae bacterium | reverse complement strand
TTTTCAGTTCTTTTTCGTTAAAATTTACCGGGGTATTGCTGCCATAATGCTGCCGTACATTTTTTTTCTGCATCAGCTTGCCCATTACTGCTTTATTTACCAGCTCATTAAAATAAAAATCATCATTCATACAGGTAAGTATGGCTTCGTAAATCTCTTCGGGGTCGGTGGTTTTGGTAAGGTAGGCATTGGCACCCATTTCCATCATCTTGCTTATCATCTGCTGGTCATCATACATGGTTAGCACAATAATCTTAATATCTTCGTATTCTTTGCGAATAAGCTGTATAGCATTAATGCCATCCATTTCGGGCATCCGTATATCCATTAAAAGTACTTCGGGTTTTTTAATGGCAATTTTATGCATCATGTCCTTGCCATCTTCAGCTTCCCATAACATTTTAAGATTATGTTTGCCTGAAAGAGCCATTTTAATACCATCTCTAAAAATTTTGTGGTCGTCAGCAATTGCAATTTTAATCAAGCTGTCGTTTTGCATAGTTTTGATAATTGGTTTAATAAAAATACGCTTCAAGTTACAATTTTCATTCTACATCTGTTTAATTTCACACAATAATTTAAAAGGGTAGCATTTTGATCCCTTATTCGACAAGGCTTTTACGAAAATAACTGCGTAAATTTACCCAAGGCCCAGTCCGGTAAAATACTTACCCAAATTGCACAATTACTTTTTTAAAAGTATTTACTGAAAGCCATAAAAGGGGCATTACTTCGCTTGTGAGGGTATTTTAGCTGCCATACTTTTGTACCAGTTGATTGGCATTGGTTAAACTAATTTTAAGTTCTCCAATTATCCAATAAAAATCCAAATCAGTTCCAATTATCCTTAAATAACCTTGTTTGTGCTTGTTTTTCCATGTCAATCAACTTTTTCAAATAAAGTCAGCTTAGCAAATCCAATTCAATTTATCATTAAAAACTGCCCTGTAATAATTTTTAGCCTGCTTAATTATTAAACAAAAAATGCTGGCAGGTAAAAACCCGTAATTACTTTCAACCAATTAGTACAAATACGCTGGTAAATTTACTTGTAAATTGCATAGTAATTTTACGGTCACATTTTCGTACATTTACTCAACTTTAACAAGTTATTTTACGCACATTTTATTCAGAATCCTTTACTGTATTGCTTTTACCTACTTTTTCAGTTACTGTTTAAACATTAAGGGGTTGCCCGAAGCAAGCATTTAGTGCAAGTTTGTGTTTCGTTATTACTTTTAAAAACCTTAAAACCTAATTTTTATGTTGAACGGAGTTATTGATTTGCTGGTTGAGTGCTTTGCATAATCGCCACAAGTAAATTATTTTTGAATTTAAAAAACCAATGGTTATTTTTGATTAAATAACCATTTTTTTATTTTACAGAATTTAAAATATATAACTTATTTCACAGAAATTTTACCTTTTATTTTTTGCTTAATATTTCTTTCAAGAATTATAACAAAAAATAAAAAGGTATTTTTTTTATATGCAGCTACTATAGCTGTTCTTGTAATTACCGTTTTAATTACAAGATATGGATTTAAGTCATTTGAAACTTATTACATAGTAACCAGATTTTATAATGTTTTTGAATATTCGCTTTTAGCTTACTTATTCTATCTCTATATTAAAAATAAAGTTGTTAGAAAAATTTTACTTTACTCAATAATTCCATTTGCAATATTTGGATTATATGATTTCTTGACTGCTTCCAAACCTGCACTCCCCTTTCTTCCATTAATATTTGAATATTTAATTTTACTTATTTTTATAATCTATTTTTTCTTTGAGGTATTACAAGAAACAGTAATTGAACCAATATATCAGAAAACAATATTCTGGATATCTGTAGCATTTATACTGAATTTTTCTGGGAATTTTTTTTTATTGCTTTCTTCAGTCAATAGCTTCGATAACGAAACATTTAGAGAGACCTTTACTATTATATATAGCTCAGTGACAATTTTGAAAAATTTATTACTTTGTATTTCTGTGACTATTAAAGAAAATGAAAATGATTCATTCAATAAAATTCCAATTGACCCAGAACTAGATAATTACCTACCCTTTAAAAACAAAACCTAACTTCTAATAAAGATGTTTTTTTTACAAACAACTGGCTCGTCTGGAATTACCCCTTTTATGTTTCTCGGAACATTAGGCATGCTTACACTAGCCATTGCTATTGTTGGTTTTGTAATTTTTCACCAGCGTAAGGTTATCCGCTATAATAACCAGTTAAAAAAACTAGAAGAAGAAAAGCAGCAAATCTTATTAAATGCGTCAATCCGTTTTCAGGAAGAAGAGCGTAACCGCATAGCTGCCGACCTCCACGACGACGCCGGCCCATTACTTGCAACCGCAAGGCTTTATTTAAACGAAAATCTGGTTAACCAGGAAAAAGCCCAACAGCTTCAAAGTATTTTTAGTGCCAAACAGATTCTGGATGATGCAATACTGCTGATACGTAATATAAGCCATAGCCTGATGCCGCCCACGCTTAAAAACTTTGGATTAGAAAGTGCAGCTACTGACTTGTTTCAAAAAATAGGTGCCAGCGGCAGTTTAAACGCAAGTGCCCGTTTTCACGATTACCGCATTCGGCTTAAAGTTGAGCAGGAACTGCTTGTTTTTAGAATTATACAGGAACTGGTTAATAATATACTTAAACACAGTAACCCCGGCTTTATACATTTAACGCAAAATATAAGTGCCAATAAAATGTACTTGCGCATACATCATGATGGGATTGGAATTGTACAGGCCGATTTTGAAAAACTAAACCACAGTACTCAGGGCCTGGGCTTAAAAAATATTGCCAGCAGAATTAAAGTACTAAATGGCAGGATTTTTTTTGAAATTGACCCCAGCAAAACCTACTACAAAGTAACCATAGAAATACCAAGAGAGCCGGCAATATAAAGGGTTTTACAATTGCGGACCGGTTTTTGCAAATAGCCGGTTTATATTTAATGATTGTATAAATGAATTTTCTTTTACCTAATTTTGCCCACCACCATATTTATGAATGAAATTAAAGTTGCAATAGCAGATGATCATAAAATTTTCAGAAAAGGAGTAATACTCTCCATGCGGAGTTACTCTAATATTAAATTTGTGATGGAAGCCGATAATGGCGAAGAATTATTAGCAAAAATACCAGAATCGGAGCCCGATGTTATTTTATGCGATTTGAAGATGCCGGTTAAAGATGGCATAGATACCACTAAACTCATCACAAAAAATTTCCCCAATATTCGTGTCATCATACTTACAATGTACGAAGACGAACGCTTTGTTGGCCACTTGATGGATTGCGGCGCAGCTGGTTATCTTTTAAAAAGTACCGATCCTGCCGAAATAAAAAAAGCCATTGTGGATGTAGTGCGTACTGGTTTTTATCTGAATCCATTTGTAAATAAAGTACTCATCAAGAAAAACTACTCCAAACAAAAATTCAACCCTTCCCTTACATCTGAAGTTGTTTTAAGCGATCGGGAAAAAGAAGTACTTACACTGGTTTGTATGGAGTTTACCGCTACCGAAATTGCCGCAAAAATGGACATCAGTGCCAGAACAGTGGAAGCAATTAAAGACAGGCTGATGGAACGTTTTGGCGTTAAAAACTCTGTAGGGCTTGTGTTTTATGCTATGAAAAACTCCCTGATTGATTAATGGTGAATGTTGAATGTGAGAACATCGAATAATTTTTGAAGAATAGAATTTTTGCTTTAACAGTGTCTCCACATTCGAAATTCGATATTTATATATTCGACATCAGAAAAGTCCAAACAATTTAGAATCTACACTGGTTATTATCTTTCCCAGATCTTCTTCTCTTTCTGCAAACTTATTATTGTCGGCATCAATTATTAAAAGCGGACCTTCTTTGTAATTATCTATCCAGTTGTTATAAAACTCGTTCAGTTTTTTTAAATAATCAAGGCGTATATTTTCTTCATATTCTCTGCCTCGCTTTTGTATTTGTGCAACCAGGGTAGGTACAGATGCTTTCAGGTAAATGATTAAATCGGGCGGCTGCACCATGCTTTTAAGCGTTTCAAAAAACTTATAATAGTTATCAAAATCACGTTTGGTCATCAGGCCCATATCATGCAGGTTGGGTGCAAAAATATTGGCGTCTTCATAAATGGTTCTGTCCTGTATCACCGTTTCTGTTCCATGATGAATTTCCAGTAATTGGTTTAACCTGCTGTTTAAAAAAAAGATCTGCAAATTGAAACTCCACCTCGGCATGTCTTCGTAAAAGTCGTTCAGGTAAGGGTTATGATCCACATCTTCAAATTGGGGAATCCATTTGTAATGCTTGCTCAGCATTTCTGTAAGCGTAGTTTTTCCTGCGCCAATATTTCCTGCAACAGCAATGTGTTTTGGTTTTTTTGTTTTTGCCATGTTCAATTGTGGATTTACACCCCTTTTTTTATTAAAATCAAGCGAAGCATCTAAAGTAAACAAAATCTTAAATCAAACTCCTTTATTTATCAGGAGAAACTAAAAATAATTTAAACCAATTGCCTCTCTTACTTTTTTCATAGTTTCTGCCCCGCTTTTATTTGCTTTTTCGGCACCTTTTTGCATGATTTGTTTCAGGCCTTCCTCATCCGCTAAAATTGCATCAACTTTATTCCGGATTGGCGCAATAAAATTCACCATATCTTCTGCAAGTTGCTTTTTTAAATCACCATAGCGGATGGTACAATTATTATAACCTTCCTCAAACTTCTGAATGGTTTCTGCAGTACATACCAGGTTCATCAGCAAAAATATATTTTCAATATAATCAGGCTTGGGTGTATTTATTTCAGCAGGCCCGCTATCAGTTTTAGCTTTCATTACTTTTTTCCTGATCATATCATCACTGTCGGCAAGGTACAATGTTGCCATCTGGTTTTCACTTTTACTCATTTTGCCAAGTCCATCAAGACTAGGTACTTTTACCAGTGTTTGGTTGTAATTAAATGCAACCGGCTCCGGAAAAACTTCTCCATAGCGATGGTTAAAGCGATTTGCAAATGTGCGGGCCATTTCCAGGTGCTGCTCCTGATCTTTACCAACCGGTACATATTTGGCACGATGCAAAATAATATCTGCTGTTTGTAAAACCGGATAGGTTAATAATCCAGCATTTACATTCTCTGGGTTGAGGCGAACTTTATCTTTAAAGGTGGTGGTTTTTTCCAACTCGCCTTTATAAGCCATCATATTTAAATAAAGATATAGTTCGGCAGTTTCATGCACATGGCTCTGGCAATATAAAGCTACTTTATCAGGGTCAAGCCCGCAGGCAATATTTTCGGCCAATACCCGGTGTACATTAGCTTTCAGCTCTTTTGTATCGGGATGTGTGGTTAAAGAATGTAGATCGGCTACCATAAAAAAACAGTCAAAATCATCCTGCATTTTAACATAATTACGAATGGCGCCAAAATAATTTCCAAGGTGTAAAAAACCAGTTGGGCGAATGCCACTCATTACTATTTCTTTCTTCTTTTCCATCAGGTGGCGAAGATAGGGAAACTTGGCAGTTGGCAAAGTTTTACACACACAATTGCAATCTGCACTAAAAATACGGCAGCGCCTTTAGCTTCTGCCAATTGCCAACTATCGGCTATATTTGTAATATGGAAGTGAACGAAAAAATGGTTGATAAATTAGCAACACTGGCCCGGCTAAAGTTTGATAAATCTGAAAAAGAAACCATCAAAAATGATCTCCAGAAAATGATACAGTTTGTTGAAAAATTAAATGAACTGGATACAACCGGAGTTGAACCGCTTTTGCACATGGGTAGCAATGTAAATGTTTTGCGTGCCGATGAGGTAAAAGGAAGCATAACCCGTGAAGCCGGTTTGCAAAATGCTACCATGCATGACGAACATTTTTTTAAAGTACCAAAAGTTATAAAAAAATAAATGCAGTTTTGAGTCTTTTGTTTTGAGTTTTGTGTTGAGCCTTAAATTAATAAGAGCCCGGCAATAGCAAAAACCCAAAACATCAAACCCAAAACCCAAAACAAAAAATATGCAAGGAATCATTCATCTTGAAAACATCCGCAAAAGTTACTACCTCGGCAAAAACGAATTGCAGGTTTTAAAAGGTATTACCCTTGATATTTTTAAGAATGAGTATGTAGCATTGATGGGACCAAGCGGCTCAGGCAAATCTACCTTAATGAATATTTTAGGATGCCTTGATACTGCCTCTGCCGGGCAATATGTTTTAAACAGTAAAGATGTAAGCCGCATGCCCGACAATGACCTTGCCGAAGTACGCAATAAAGAAATAGGTTTTGTTTTTCAGCAATTTAATTTATTGCCCCGCCTAACTGCTGCCGAAAATGTGGCACTGCCGCTTGTTTACGCCGGTATTGGCAAAAAAGAAAGAATAGAAAGAGCAATGGAAGTTTTAACAAAAGTTAAACTGGAAGATCGTAGTCATCATAAACCAAATGAATTAAGTGGTGGCCAGGCGCAACGTGTGGCAATAGCCAGGGCTTTGATTAATAATCCATCAATCATCCTGGCAGATGAGCCTACCGGTAATCTGGATACAAAAACATCTTACGAGATTATGGAGATTATGGGTAAAATTCATGCTGATGGTAACACAGTTATTTTGGTAACGCATGAAGAAGACATTTCTATGTATGCTCACCGAGTTATCAGATTAAGAGATGGTATAGTTGAAACTGATAAAATAAATGCAACCCCTTTAATGGCTTCAATTCCGGCGTAATTTTAACAAATTATCCATCCTCAAATACATCAAACTATAACTGATTTGGTTTACAAAATTACAAGCCTTATTTATAAAATTCAATATAAAATTTATTAGTGGCATAGGTTTTGGATTTGGCGATAGAGAATTAAAAAAACTCTTGAAAACAAATTTTAAAATTTATGAAAATGATTAAATTAAAAAACAAAATTTTGCTGATTGCGCCAGCAGCATTATTATTTGCCATGTCTTTTAGCTCATGTAAAAAAGATGATGATGATACAAATTCTGGCTCTGCCGCTACAACAATAAAAGTTACCGATGCTGCATCTGATGATGCAAATGTTAGTGGTGCTTTTGTAACCATCTCAGAAATTAAAGTAGATGGCCAGAGTGTGCAAGGATTTACTAAAACAACGGTTGATCTGGCGGCGTATCAAAATGGCAACACAAAAACAATCGGAACTTTTAATTTACAAGGCAAAACATACAGCAGTATTACTTTTGTGCTTGATTTTGATGCCGATGCAAATGGTAATGCCCCAGGATGTTATGTTTTAACAACTGGCAATGTTAAACATAAGCTAACTACAACATCTAATGTGATTACTGTAACAAAAAATTTCACTTTACAATCTGATGCATCAAACTCAATTGTTGCCGATTTTGATTTGCGTAAAATGATTGTTGCACAAACCGGTAACCCGGCAGATCAATATGATTTTGCTACAAGTGCTGAATTACAAAATGATGTACGAATTGTTGCAGAAACCAATGCTGCAAAAATTTCGGGCACATTAACGGATGGCATTTCTGGTTCAGGTAAGGTAGTTGTATATGCCTATAAGAAAGGCACCTATAACAGAACTACAGAAATGCAGGGACAGGGCACCAGTAATGTTCAATTTAAAAATGCTGTAACAAGCGCATTGGTTGGTGCAGGAGGATCTTATCAATTAAATTTTTTAGAAGCAGGTGATTATGAAGTTCATTATGCCAGTTATAAGGATACCAATGCCGACGGCAAATTTGAACTTATGGGCACACTGGTTGTATTAGCTGGCGGAGGTTTGGATATTCTAAATTTACGTGTAAACGTAAACACTACATTAACTATGAATGCAACAGCAACTGCAGTTTTACCATAATTTTATTTAACAATATTTCAATGCCGGCTCTTTTGAGCCGGCATTTTTTTTTACAAAAAAACGAATGCCTTTATAGTAAACTTATTTTTGCTTATTTTGTTTTTAATAACTTTACAACTAATTATATCGAACATGTATGGCATTTAAAATTTACACTAAAACCGGCGACCTTGGTAAAACAAGTTTAATTGGTGGTACTAAAGTTCCTAAAAGCAATATCCGTATTGAAGCCTATGGCACTGTAGATGAATTGAATTCGTTTATTGGCTTAACGGCCGATCAGCTTACAAATGAGCCATCAAAAATTATTTTAAAAGAAATACAGGATCGTTTATTCACCATCGGCTCATCTCTTGCCTGCGATCCCGACAAAGAATCGAAACTTAAAATACCCGATTTAAAAGAAGGAGATGTGGAACTGCTGGAAAAAGAAATAGACAAAATGAATGAGCAACTGGAGGATATGAAATCATTTATTCTTCCTGGCGGACATGTGGCTATTTCGACGGCTCATGTTACCCGTTGTGTATGCAGGCGTGCAGAACGCATTTGTGTAAACATGCTGGAAAATAATTTGTTTGTAGAACCGCTGGTTATAAAATATCTGAACCGTTTAAGCGATTACCTTTTTGTTTTAGCAAGATATACCGGGCATTTACTGGGTGTGCAGGATATTCCGTGGAAACCGAGAGTTTAATGGATAATGAATTAATTGATAATGGATAATTGAGATCTCAAAAGATGTTTCAGTAAGCTTGCTTTTAAAACATTATCAATTATCCACTAAAAAATTATCCATTCACCATCAACCCGTCTTTCATCATCAAAATCCTGTCGCTCATTTGAGCCAGTTCTTCATTATGGGTAACAATTAAAAATGTTTGGTTAAATTGATTACGTAAGGCGATAAATAACTGGTGCAATTCTCTGGCATTGGTACTATCCAGATTTCCGGTAGGCTCATCTGCCATCACAATTGAAGGATTATTTATCAACGCCCTTGCAACTGCTACTCTTTGCTGCTCACCGCCCGATAGTTGGTTGGGTTTGTTCTCCAGCCTGTCTGCAAGCCCTAAAGTTTTCAACAATTCGGTAGCTCTTATAACCACATCGGCCTTTTTTGTACCGGCAATCCAGCCGGGAATGCAAACATTTTCCAGGGCAGAAAATTCAGGTAAAAGATGATGAAACTGAAAAACAAAACCAATATGTCGGTTTCTGAAAGCCGCTAATTTGCTGCCGCTAATTAATTCAATCTGTTGTCCGGTTAAATTTATCTGGCCTTTATCTGCGGTATCTAAAGTGCCCAAAATGTGCAACAGCGTGCTTTTTCCGGCCCCAGATGACCCAACTATGCTCACAATTTCGCCCTTGTTTATAGAAATGTCAACCCCTTTTAAAACAGTAAGATGATCGTATCTTTTATAAATACCGGTAGCTTTTAACATGCTTCGAAAATAGGTAATTATTACAAGTTTGCTGTTTAAAAGCAACTAATATGGTATTTTTTTATCTCTTAAATATTAAAGCCAAAAAAAAGCCGTTAAAAAAACACTTTTGGTTATTCCAAATGAACTTATACATTTGCAAAAAATTAAACCCTTACAAAGATGTTTTGGACACTCGAATTAGCCTCTCATTTGGAAGATGCACCCTGGCCCGCTACTAAAGATGAATTAATTGATTACTCCATCCGCAGTGGTGCGCCTATTGAAGTTGTTGAAAATTTACAGGAGCTGGAAGACGAAGGTGAAATATATGAAGGACTGGATGATATCTGGCCTGATTATCCCAGCCAGGAAGATTTCTTTTTTAATGAAGATGAATATTGATCGCTGATTAAATAGATTTTTATCAGACTTTGTTGATAGAAGAAGGCTGCTTTTTGTTAAGCAGCCTTTTTTATTAAATATGCAGAAACCTTAAAACGGCATATTAAATATGTAACCCTAAAGTTTAGCCTTAAAACTGCCAGCGGTTATGGTTTTTGTTAAAATAGTTGGGCCTCCGTTATTTTTACCATCAAAGCTGAAAGTTCCTTCCACATTACCACCGGTATCGCTGGTTACAGTAATAGTACCCGAACCCAAAACGGATGTTGCTGAATAAGAAGTGAAAGGTGAAGTTGTAAGTGTGTACATGGCACTTATTGAGGGACTTGCAGCCCCAATTGTATAGGTTTTAGGACCAGTGTAGCTGCCGACTGTCAGGTTTATCTGCCCGGCAGATCCGGTGCCGCCCACAGATAAAACGCCACTGCTTAAACTTGCCTGTACTGCCAGTGAGGCATTCCAGCTTGATCCATCAACAGTTGCAGACATACTTCCTCCGCCGGTAATTGCCGGGGTATCGGATTTGTTGCAACTTAATAATACCGTAAAAAAAGATAAAGCAACTAAAGTTTTACTGATAACTTTCATAATAAAAAATTTAAAGGTGAGGTGATAAGGCAAATGTATAAACAACCCCAATTTGCCCAAATACCCACTGCTGGGTATTTATTAAGTGAGGGGCCTACCTGTTTATTAATAAAAATAGCCGGCCAAATTGCCGGCTATAAAAAATATATTTCTAGCAGAATTATTATCCCATTTTGCCAATCACAGCTTCCGTTACACCTGTAAAAGAAAAACCTCCATCATGAAACAGGTTTTGCATGGTTACCATCCTCGTCATATCGCTAAACATCATTGCAATATAATTGGCACAATCATCGGCACTGGCATTACCCAGCGGACTCATTTTTTCGGCATAATCTAAAAAGCCATCAAAACCCTTTACACCACTGCCGGCCGTTGTTTTTACCGGCGATTGCGAAATGGTATTTACCCGTACATGTTTTTTTACACCGTAATGGTATCCAAAACTACGGCTCACACTTTCAAGCAATGCCTTGGCATCGGCCATTTCATTATAATCGGGAAATACACGCTGTGCTGCGATGTAGGTTAATGCTACCACGCTGCCCCAATCATTTATAGCATCCAGTTTCATGGCAGTTGCCAAAACACGGTGCAGGCTTATGGCCGATATATCCAACGACTTTGCATTAAAACCGTAATCAATTTCGGTGTAGTGTTTTCCTTTACGTACATTAATGCTCATGCCAATTGAATGTAAAATGAAATCTACACCGCCCCCAAAATGCTCCATTGTTTTGGTGATGATGTTGGTAACATCTTCGTTGTTGCTTACATCGCAGGCAATTACCGGCGCATTTACAATCTCGGCAAGCTTATTAATTTCGCCCATACGCATGGCCACCGGTGCATTTGATAAAACAATTTCAGCGCCTTCCTCATGGCAACGCAAAGCAGTACGCCAGGCAATTGACCTTTCATCAAGTGCACCAAAAATGATTCCTTTTTTTCCTTTAAGTAAGTTGTATCCCATGAGTTAGTTTTTTATTGGGTAAAGATAACCCTAATTGAAAATAAAAAAAATCCGGAGTATCTCCCGGATTTTATCTGTAAAAACAATTCTTTTATCTTACATACACATCATGCCACCACCAGTAGTTTGTACCGGATATTGCACGGAAATATAAAACCATCGAATTATTGCCCAGGTATTTAATACGGTATTGCGGGCCTGAACCTATTGTGGGATAGGAGGTAGAAGTAATAAAATCGTCGCTTGTATAAAATTCTCCACTCATTTTTATAAACCGCAAAGAGTTATTTACAATTACACGTCTGCCTTCACCCCATCCGTACATGGGTAATGCCCGGGAGGCTGATCTCCACAATTTATAGGTGGAATCTGGTTTAATTTCAAAATAGGAGAAGGGGTCATAATGATCGCTGTACACGCTGTCAATAACAACAGTTGTATCGGCTTGGGTTGTTACCAATCTATATTCATGTGTGTATTTCCACTTGCCCACTAAACTATCAAATGTGGAAGCTACTGTTTGGTTGTTATCAGCCGAAACTTCTTTTTGGCAACTAAAAAATAAAAGGGAAACTATGAAAGAGATGATTATACGCATAAGGTTTCATTTTTAATAAGATTCCGGCATGCAGAAAAAAGCTGCTTTACATGCAATAAAATTAACGATTATATCTTATCAATACCATTACATAAATGCAGAATATACTATAAATTAAGGCTGATAAAAATACGCTGATAAAAAATATCGCCAGCCTTTTTCCGTTCTCAGATGGCCGTATCTTTTTTATGAGATACCTGTTAAAAAAATAAAACGGAGCCGCCACTAAACCGGCCATAAAAACAATATTGAGATAAGGGATTATCATAAAAGGAATTGATGTATCAATTGCCCACCATTTCCCTGGCATTCTGTAATGCTGCGGTAGTGGGCTTTTCGCCACTCAGCATCTGTGCAATGGTTGTAATGCGTTCATCATTAGTAAGCAGCTTTATGGATGTTACGATGGTATCTTTTTCAATTGCCTTATAAACAAAATAATGAGCATCTGCCTTGGCTGCAATTTGTGGCTGGTGTGTAATGGAAATTAATTGATGGGATGCTGATAACTCCTTCATAATATTACCAACCTGCTTGGCTGCCTCGCCACTGATGCCGGTATCAATCTCATCAAATATCAATGTAGGTAACTGCAGTTTTTTTGCTACCAGCGATTTTATGCAAAGCATCAACCTGCTCAACTCTCCGCCACTGGCTACCTTACGCAATGGTTCAAAATGGTTGCTTTTATTAGCATCAAATAAAAATTCGATGGTATCAATGCCCAGTTCGCTTAAAGTATCCAGCGGCCTTGCTTCGGCAGTAAAGCGTGCATTGGGCATACCCACACGAGCCAGCAAACTATTTACATTTTCGGCAAATGGCTTAATGGCTTTTTTGCGGTTATCAGAAATTATTTTTGCTGCTTTCTCACACTGTTGCAACAGTGCATTGCTTTGTTTTTCTTTTTGCTGAATGGCTTCGCCGATGTTTAATATCTGGTTCAGCTTTTCTTGCAGTGCATCTTTTATCAGCAATAATTCAGCAGTTGTGTTTACGCCATGTTTCTTCTGCAGTTTATAACCCATCGAAATGCGGTCGTTCACAATCTGAATGCGCTCTGCACTGTAGTTGATGCTGTTGTTTACCTGGTCAAGTTCATCGGCAATATCTGCCAGTTCTAATTGCGTACTTTGCAAACGTGCAGCCAACTCATTAATAGCAGGATGAAATTGCTCCAGCGCATGTAGTTTGTTGTACAGCATTTTTAATTGCTGCACAACAGGTTGCTCACTATCTTTAAGCTCGTAATAGATACCGGTAATTTCCTGCTTAATATTTTCGGCATTGCTCAGTAGTTTTAATTCTGCATCCAGTTCTTCCAGTTCGTTTGTTTTAAAATTCACTTCATCTAATTCATCAAACAAAAACCGGTTATAATCCAATGCGGCATTGGCTGCAGACTGCTCTGCCTGCAGAGCTGTTAATTCTTTTTTTGTTTTTTTGTATTGATGAAAAACTTTGCGGTATTGTAGCAGCAGATCTGTATTGCCAGCAAGTGCATCTAAAACCTGCTGCTGAAAATCGGATGAGTTCAACTCATGCGTGTCAAACTGCTGGTGCAGATCAACCAATAAAACACTAAGTGCTTTTAACTGGTTTAGATTAACCGGTGTATCATTTATAAATGCCCTTGATTTTCCGTTTGCTGCAATCTCTCTTCTTATCATCAGCATATCTTCGGTATCCAGATCGTTCTCTTTTAAAAAATCGGTGATGGCTTTTTTATTCGTGGCCTTAAACGAGCCTTCTATCACCGCTTTTTTTTCTTTTTGTTGTAACACACTGCTGTCTGCCCGTTCACCCAGTATAAGGCTTAGGGCGCCCATTAAAATACTTTTACCGGCACCTGTTTCGCCGGTAATGATGTTCAGCTTTTGCGAAAAATCAATTTCCAGTTCGTTGATGATGGCGTAATTCTGTATGTGTAATTTTTGAAGCATTGTTTATTTTATACTGTTGGCAAATTAGCAAATAAAATAATCGCCTCACAAAGTAATTTGTAAAGGTTAAGCACAAGAAATAATTTTTCTCAGCTTCGCTGGAAAAAAGTTAGCCACCAAGACACAAAGGCACAAAGCAAAAATGCTGCGCATTTTCTTTACCCTTAAAAAAAAGAAAAGAGCCCACAAATCGTGAGCTCCTCCAGTATCTTGTATCCGGTATCTTTTTTATCTTATTTCACAACCACAGAATCATTCAGATCTGCATCAACCAGAATACGGCCGCAGTTTTCGCAAACCATAATTTTTTTACGCAGTTTGATCTCACTTTGTTTTTGGGGAGGGATTGCGTGGAAACAACCACCGCAACTATCACGCTCTACTGCAACCACCGCTAAACCATTCCGGTAATTCTTACGGATACGGTCGTAGCTGGTAAGCAGGCGATCATCCGCATGACCACGTGCTTTATCACCTTCCTTGTTATAATGCTTTTCTTCTTTTTCGGTTTCGCTGATAATTTTTTCCAGCTCGCCTTTTTTACCTACCAGGTGGCCCTCTTTATTGGCAACTGCTTTTTTTGCAATCTCCAGTTGTCTTGCCTTTTCCGAAATTTCTTCGGTAGCGTCTTTAATATGTTTTTCGCAAAGCTTTATTTCTAAAGTCTGCATTTCAATTTCTTTATTGATGGCTTCAAACTCACGGTTATTTTTTACGTTGTCGCTTTGCTTCTCGTATTTTTTAACCAGGGCTTCTGCATCCTTAATACCTTCTTTCTTTTGGGCAATAAATTCCTGAATACCATTTATTTCTTCTTCAACACGGGTTTGCCTTGCATGCAAGCCTTCAATTTCATCTTCCAGATCTTTAACCTCCATTGGTAATTCACCTTTCAGGATCTGGATCTGGTCCAGTTTGCTTTCAATTTTCTGCACACGGATAAGTGTCTTCAGTTTTTCTTCTACAGAATACTCTTTTGTAGTAGCCATATTTTAGTTTGAAGTTTTT
>JAYURR010000091.1:0-45464 GCA_043756605.1 Chitinophagaceae bacterium | reverse complement strand
GTGCAGGCTACATCAATAAAAATATCACCGGCAGTTTTTAAACCTGCTGTGTCGCCATAAACATTTAAAATATTAGCATAACCAAAAGGCATCTCTACAACAACTTGTCCCGCTTTTTTTATTTCTGCCGACAAAGTATATTTTTCAATAAAAACAGTTTTCTGACAAAAACTTTTCGTTGATATTATTAAAATAAAAAAGAGGAGAATATATTTATGCATACAACATAAGTTCATAAGAAAATAGAAAGGCGATTGAATATGCTGCAAGATAATATTTTTACGTAAACACTGCCGCAGTAAGTAAGTTAACCATAATGTAACAAATATTTTTTTGTACATTTATTTTACTAAAAACTAATAATATGAAATCGAAAATTTTAATGGTGCTTTGTGTACTTTTTTGAGTGGGTATGATGGTATTAGGCCTTAATAAACTTATCCCCTTTTTGCCCATGCCCGAACTTACCGAAGAACAAAAAACTATGTTTAGTGCTTTTGTTGCCATTAAATGGCTTATCCCATTGGTAGCTGTTGTAGAAATTATTGGCGGCTTATTAATTGCAATACCCAAAACCAGGGCATTGGGTGCTTTTGTAATTTTGCCGGTAATGGTTGGCATTATTACGCATCATCTTACAGTTGCTCCTGTTGGTATTGCACTACCCGCAGTTTTAATATTAATTAATTTATGGGCAATTGTTGACAATACAGGCAGGTATATGCACATGATAAAGTAATGGCCTGTTTTATTGTATTTGATATGTGTAAGTAATTATAGTACTCTTAACTATTATTATTGATCATTTCAAAATCTGAATAAATCTAACTTTTACAAGTGCAGGCATGCCGCATAATAAATAAATCTCCATATAAAATATTACTGGAACAGGTTTTGTCTTTATCAGTAAATAAACAAGGGAGATATGAAAAAATTATTAATGGTTGCATGTATTGCTGCATTTACAGCAGTATCATGTAAAAAAAATAGTACAGATACAACCTCATCCAATATTATCTGCACTACTGCAAAAGTACACTATGGTGGCAATCCGCTGGCAGATGGTACAGGCTGGGTGTTGATATGTACTAACGGATATTGATTTTGTATGCTTTTGTACACCTTCTTCCAAAAAATGATTTATTTAACAAGTATTAAAGTGCATTAGCCATGCTTTTATCAAAAATACAATGCGCTTTTCTTATAAGCATTTTCTGATTTTTTTAGCTGGTAAAATAATCCTTTACCAAAAAGTGCAGAGCTTTTGATATTTTGAAGTCTTCAACTTTTTTACCATTGCAAAAAGTTAAATACAAGTTTGTATTACAAAGCACATTTTATTTTTATTTAGGTCAAATGGCATCCTGCCATCATATGGTATGTTTATCAAAATTTCTGCATCTGGTTATATAATTAATTGTATTAGCAACCTATTCAACCCATTTCAATATCTTTAAGCTTAATCTTCAGGCATTATGTTAAACCATACATGATTAAACACGGTAGCTATATCTGTATTTTTTTTGTTGCTTTTATATTCCTTCAAAAGCCTGTTTCCGCTCAGGATAATCCTGCAAAAGATGATACTTTTTTTCTTGCAAAAAAGAAAGGGCTGTTGGGCAGGTTTGGCAAAAGCATTTCCCGTACACCTCCTGATGAGGCCCCTGCAAAAATTGAAAACCCTTTTTTAAAATTTAAAGGTAAAATCATCAGGTCTATCGAAACGGTAAGGTTAGGATTTGAATATGACATTGATGATACTATCAAAATTAAAAACAATTTCGGTGTGCGTATGGCAAGAACGTTTCATAAAAATTCTACCAAAAACGTTATTGAGAAAAATTTATTTTTTAAAAAAGATGATCGCCTGTCGCCATACCTGCTTGCCGATAATGAAAGATATTTAAGGGAACTGGTGTATATAAAAGATGCACGGATATATGTTGAGTATGCAGAGAATAATACAGATTCGGTTGATGTGGTGGTGGTAACCAAAGACGTTTTTTCTATTGGGGGGAAAATTAACATCAACAGTAAAGACAGAGGAAGGATGGAATTGCGGGATGAAAATTTTATGGGTAGCGGCAGCCAGGTAATGGTTAGCGGCTATTACGAAAGCCTGCGGATGCCACAAATAGGCATAGGTGGCGAGTTAATACAACGAAATATTGGCGGCACTTTCATTGACCTTATTGGGGGTTATCAGGATTATGGCAAAGCTTTCAGCAGCGACCGAAACCAGGAAACTGTTTTTTACACCCGGCTTGAAAAACCTTTGGTTACACCTTACAAACCAATTACCGGTGCATTGGAATGGACTTACCGCCGCTCAAGAAATGTATATGATACAGATTCTGTTTACCAGAATAACCTAAAATATATCAACTACAGTTTAGATGCCTGGTTTGGCTACAGTTTAGATAATAAACGTTCGCTTTACGAAAACAGGGAAATACGCATGCACCGTTTTGTTGCTGTAAGAGGTTTCAAAAAATTTTTCCAGATAATACCAGCCCAATACAGAATAAAGTACAACCCCGGTTATGCCGACTTTGCCGGGGCATTGGCTTCGCTTAATTTTTTTCGTCAGGTATTTTATAAAACAAGTTTTATTTATGGGTTTGGAAGAAATGAGGATATTCCCGAAGGATTTAGTGCAGCAACCACTTTGGGATATGTAAGAACCCAAAGCGGAATAATAGATAGCAGAAGGCCCTATGGAGGTATTGATCTGTCACTTTCCAATTTCAGAAAAAAAGGAAAGTATTTTAATTACACATTTAAACTGGGAGGTTATTTTTATCGCCGGCAATTTGAAGATGTAGATATGCTTTTTAATATTGATCATTTTACCCGATTGCGAAAATTAAACCCTGCCTGGTATAACCGGTTATTTATCAGCACTGGCATAAGTGCGCAAACCAACCCTGTTTTAAATGTGCCTTTATACCTGAACAGTAATTATGGATTGCCCTATTTTAGCAATGATTCACTTCAGTCTGATTTAAGAGCAACCCTAAAAATTGAATCGGTTTTTTACAACACAACAAAAATATTGGGTTTTAGATTTGCACCATTTGTATTTGCGGATGGCATATTGCTTAAACCCTCTAAAATGAATTTAAAACACATTGATATATTTGGGGCCGTTGGTGGTGGTGTGCGTACCAGAAATGAAAACCTGGTATTTGGAACGGTAGAAGTAAGGGCATATTATTTTCCGAGGCTTAATGGAGATATGAATCCGTGGAAGATAGAGCTTAACAGCAATATCCGGTTTAAATTCAGAAGCAGCTTTATAAGCCGGCCCGATTTTGTAAATGCCAATTAACAGAAAAGCCATTCGCCGCAGGGCGAATGGCGTATAAAGAATTTTTAAGAAATCTACATCAGGTCTAACGCCTTGGCAAAAAAGGTAACATTAAAAGGCAGCACCATCGAAACCCACGAACCCCAAGGAGAAAAAAGTATCACAAAAAATAACACCACAGAAAGTAAGAATAATATCCAGAAAAGGCCGGTTCTTTTTTTGGTTGTTTCCATTTTAATTAATTTTTGCAAATATAAGACAGAAGTTTTTATCCGCTGCATTTTATACATTTGTGTATAATTTTTTTTGTAAATTGGTATATTGCCGCCTCTTAACCCAATTGGATGATTTTACATTTTTATATACGTTATGCTACTAAATTTGGCCAGTCGCTTTTTGTTACAGGCAACACCCCTATGCTGGGTAACGATGAGGTTGCCAAACCCTTTGCCCTTGCCTATTTAAACAATCAGCTATGGCACGGCAGTGTTAAAATTGATGGTAACGACCTGCTTGAACCAGTTTGTTACAAATACATGTTGCTGGATGAAAATGGCGAGCAGCATATAGAGTTTGGAAATGACCGTATCATCAATTTTAATAAAGTACAGGCATCTAAAATAGTACTGTCAGATACCTGGAATTATGCCGGCGAATTTGAAAACGCTTTTTTTACAGCCCCCTTTACCGATGTTTTGTTTAAACCAAAACCAAGAGCAACAACTAAAGTAAAAGAAACTGTAAACGCAACACACCTGTTTAGAATAAAAGCACCTGTACTAAATGAAAATGAAGTTATCTGCATCAGCGGCTCATCGGCAGCTTTAAATGATTGGAATAAGGAAAACGTGTTACTGCTTACCAGGCAGGATAACTGGTGGGAAATAAGACTTGATCTCAGTAAGTCAGATTTTCCGGTTGGTTATAAATACGGCATTTATAACAACCTTGATAAAAAATTTACACGTTTTGAAGATGGCAACAACCGGGTTTTATTAAGTGAAGATGGAAAAGATGCATTTACAATTATACATGATGGATTTGCAAAACTGAATAATGTAAACTGGAAAGGTGCCGGCGTTGCCATACCGGTATTTAGCTTACGCAGTAAAAAAAGTTTTGGCACCGGCGAGTTTACCGATCTTAAATTATTGGTTGACTGGGCAAAAATAACCGGCCTTAAAATGATACAATTGTTGCCGGTAAATGATACCACTGCAACTTATACCTGGAAGGATTCTTACCCTTACTCAGCCATATCAGCCTTTGCGTTGCACCCGCTTTTGCTGAATCTTGAAACTGTTGCCGGAAAAAAAAATGCCACTGTGGTAACAGCACTTTCAGCAAAGCAAAAGCTATTAAACAAAATTGATACGGTAGATTATGAAGCCGTAATGAAAGTGAAGATTGCTGCTTTACATGAATTATATGCTTTAGCAAAGGAAAAATTTAAAGATGATTTAGACTATATAACTTTTTTTGAGCTTAACCGCCATTGGCTTGAGCCTTATGCAGCTTTTTCTTATTTAAGGGATAAATATAAAACGCCCGAATTTTTAAAATGGAAAACGAATGCAGTTTACAACGAAAGCGAAATTCAGCAACTGGTAAGTCCGTTAAAGGCGCATTACGATGAAATTGCACTACATTATTTTACACAATATCATTTGCATCTGCAGTTAAAAGATGCAACAGAGTACGCACACAAAAACGGCGTTATAATAAAAGGCGATATACCCATTGGTATTTGCCGCGATAGTGCAGACGCATGGGTAGAACCCGGTTTATACCACATGAATGAGCAAGCTGGTGCACCGCCCGATGCATTTACAGCCAAGGGGCAAAACTGGGGCTTTCCTACCTACAACTGGGATGCTATGCAACAGGATAATTTTACCTGGTGGCGCAAACGGTTTGAGCAGATGAGCAGCTATTTCGATGCTTTTCGTATTGATCATATACTCGGGTTTTTTCGCATCTGGAGTATTCCTGCTCATGCTGTGGAAGGTATTATGGGGCGATTTATTCCTGCCATTCCTGTCAGCATAAATGAGTTGTTTTCTAAAAATATTCTTTTTGAAAGATACCGTTATACCGAACCGTATGTTACAGACTCAATATTGATTGAACTTTTTGGAGATAAAAACGAAGAAGTGAAAAAGGCTTTTTTTACTGGCTTAAAACTCAAAGAAAAATTCAATACCCAACGTAAGGTAGAGGCATATTTTAAAACAGATCAAACGTTTGGTAATAAAATAAGGCAAGGTTTGTATGATCTGATCAGCAATATTATCTTTTTTGAAGTGCCAGATTCAAATGGTCAGCAGTTTCATTTCCGCATTGCCATAGAAGATACTTTTTCTTTTAAAAACCTGGATAAACATTCGCAAAAAGAATTAAAGGCACTGTACATAAATTATTTTTTTGAGCGCCAGGATGAGCTTTGGAAAAAAGAAGCGATTAAAAAATTGCCCGGCTTAAAAAGTAATACAAACATGCTGGTTTGCGGCGAAGATTTGGGCATGGTGCCAGGTTGTGTGCCCGAGGTTATGGAGCAACTCGGTATTTTAAGTTTGGAAATACAGCGGATGCCAAAAAAAACAGGCTCCGAATTTTTTCATCCCAACGATGCGCCCTACCTGAGTGTGGTTTCACCATCAACACACGATATGAGTACCATACGTGCCTGGTGGGAAGAAGATAATTTTAAAACCAAACATTTTTACAATTACCTGATGGGCCAGCAGGGCGAGCCGCCTGTTTATTGCGAGCCGTGGATTAATAAAGAAATTATTTTACAGCACCTGTATTCACCGGCTATGTGGAGCATTTTTCAATTGCAGGATTTGATGGGCATTAATGCGGAAATACGAAGAGATAATCCGCATGAGGAAAGAATTAATAACCCCGCAGTATCAGAGCATTACTGGAATTACCGCATGCATGTTAACCTGGAAGATTTAATAAAAGGGAATGAATTTACAGATGAACTGAAACAATATATTAAAGAAAGCGGAAGATGATTACCACATAAATGAAACTCAAATACAAAACATACAGCCTTCCTTTTCATCACCCGTTCACCATTTCTAAAGGAACCAAAACGCATCAGTCCACATTAATTGTTGAGCTTGATTTTATGGGTATTAAAGGTTACGGTGAAGCACCGGCCATTGCCTACTACGATATTACCGTTGAAAAAATGGTAGAAGATTTGGAAAAGAAAAAAATCTTTGTAGAAAAATTTGCCTTCTCCGATCCTGAACGTTACTGGCATTACCTGCATCATCTTTTCCCTGCTAACCCTTTTTTAGTTTGTGCTTTGGATATGGCTGGTTGGGATATTTATGGCAAGTTGAAAAGAAAGCAGTTGTATGAATTATGGAATCTTGATACTGCAACAGCACCGCTCACAGATTTCACCATCGGCATTGACAGCATTGAAAATATGGTTGCTAAAATGAAAGAAAAACCCTGGCCCATTTATAAAATAAAAGTTGGGGTAGAAAGCGATATAGAAATGGTTACTGAACTCCGCAAACACACCGATGCCATTTTTAGGGTAGATGCAAATGCCGGCTGGAGCTTGGAGCAGGCCTTGCAAAAAATACCATTGTTAAAAGAAATGGGTGTTGAGTTTGTAGAGCAGCCTTTGTCAAAAGATGATTGGGAAGGTATGAAAATTTTGTATGAAAAATCAACATTGCCTTTAATAGCAGATGAAAGTTGTGTTGCTGAAGCTGATGTTGAAAAATGTTTGAATCACTTTCATGGTGTCAACATTAAATTAACCAAATGCAGCGGCATTACGCCTGCCCGCCGCATGATAACCAAAGCAAAAGAATTGGGTATGAAGGTTATGGTTGGCTGCATGAACGAAAGTTCAATAGGTACTGCCGCCATAGCACAACTTGCGCCCATGCTCGATTATGTGGATATGGATGGCATGCTTTTAATGGCAGCAGATACGGCTGCAGGCGTGCAATTTGAAAGTGGCAAAATTGTTTATACAGGTTTAGCTGGTATTGGTGTTGAGGTTGTACCGTTTTAAAATATATTTTTACAGGCGAATAATTATTCCGGCTAATTTTTTATACTATGCGTTTTGAATTTGGCTTCTACAGTTCTTTATTACTAATTTTTTTTGTACACGGCCTGGTGTACGCTTGTCTTTTATACAGAAAGGGTAAATTAAATGATAGCCAGTCAGACAAATGGTTATCTGTTTTTTTATTGATCTGCATTCTTTATATATCTCCATGGATGTTGGGTTTTGCAGGCTGGTACGATAACCAGCCATACAGGGATATATTGTTTTACACACCCATGCAGCACCTATACTTTATGGGGCCTGTTATATTTTTTTACGTACAAAGTTTACTAAATCCATCTTTTAAATTTGGTAAAAAAGAGTGGATGCACTTACTGCCGGGTTTTCTTTATTTATTGTTCAGCGTAATTGTTTTTGTAACCGATAAACTTATTTTAAAGCGCTATTATTTTTTGGCAGATGGTGCAGACATTGATTTTGATACGTGGTACCAGGCTACCGGCTTTTTTTTCATGCTGTTTTACTTTATGCTTTCGCTGCGCTATTACAACCTGTATAAAAAACTGATGATGCAGGTTGTAAGCTATGCAGAGCTTGTGTTGTTCAGGTGGGTAAAAAATTTTTTATTCGCTTTTCTCATTATGCTCATTATCAGGTTACTCTTTTACGTAGCATCTTTCTTCCCTGCATTTCAAAAAATGCGGTATATGGGAATGTGGTGGGAGTACTTTTCTTTCGCCATCACCTTTTACTATATCGCCATAAGAGGCTACGGTAATTCCATCGAAACAAAAGTGCCTTTTAAATTCAACCTTTTAAATTACCGCAGTTCGCTGCTGCTGAATTATTCTTCCGCTGAAAATAACAACAGTATTATTGAAGATGCAGAAATAATTGAAATTGAAGATGGTAAAATTGAAAAAAAAGAAGATATTTTGCTGCTGCAGGAATGGAAACCTAAAATAATACAACTGCTGGTTAATGAAAAAATATTTGAAGATCCTGAACTTTCTTTAACACAGGTAGCAAAGCAGTTAAAAACAAATCCATCTGTTATTTCTAAAGTAATTAACCAGGGTTTTCAATTAAATTTTAATGATTTTATAAACAAATACCGCATTGAAGCAGTAATAGAAAAATTGCGGGCTGGCGAACATAAAGCCCAAACCTTGCTAGGCATTGCTTATGATTGCGGTTTTAACAGCAAAGCCACTTTTAACCGTGCATTTAAAAAAGTAACGGGTACCAGCCCCAAAGATTGGCTGGATAAGGCTTTGGTGTAATCCTGTCTTACTTCTCTATTTCTAGCTTAAAAAATATTGTATTTAAAAAAGATGAGCCGGAAAATTTTCCGGCTCATTTGATTTATAAATTTTACTTCGCTACATTATCGCCATAAGGCACTGCCCAATCAGAATTGCTAACCACAATGGCATATTGAAAGTAAGATGTAGTTGCTGCATTTTTATTGCCTGCCCAGTTAAATGTTTTATCAAATTGAGAAGATGACTCAACCATTTTTAAACCAGTATTGAATGGCGATGCAGGTGCATTCAATTTAAATATTACGGATTCATCTTTGCCTACAAAATTTCTAAAAGTTTTAATGCCTTCTACATTATAAACAAAGCTATCATCATTTACCATGGCCGATTTGCTGAAGAAGGTTCCTTTTTGCTGCGCCATTGGCGGTAAAAATGCAGTGGGTAACATAGATGCACTTTCTACACAAAATACCGGAATAGAGATTATTTTACTGCTCAGTGGTAAGCCACTTTTTTTAAGCATACCTGCAAAAGGTATGGCACTGTTAATGCTATCCTGCATGGCATGAAACCGCCCCCAGAAACCATACATTTTTTCGTTGCTCAATTTATACTCTGTGTAAAAACGATTGAAGTTTTCAAATATTTTTGCTTCTCTTCCTTTTTTTGATGCAATATTGTCAATTATGATATTGAAATCGAAATACTTATTTTTTAAGATTTTTTTGTAAACTGCTTCATTCATGCTTACATCTGCACTCAATCTCCTTACAAACTTTTTAAAACTCTTCGTAGTATCTTTTTCTACATCTTTATTTGCAAAACCAAGCAGACTATCAAGCATTAAATTGTTGTTGTTTTTATATTTCACTTCAGCCAGTATTTCAACAAGCCGCTTTTCATTTAAATTTAAATCCTGTGCATTATCTAACCCCAACACAATTATTTTTTTGTTTTTAGGCAGTGTTTCATTGTAGGCATATATTGATTTCCATTTTTCAAAACCTGTTTTATTGCCCCATTGCGCCCTCTCATCAAACCAACGCTGGTACATATTTTTTAAAAAATCTTCGTTACCTGTGTTTAAATATTTATTAAGGTAGAAGGCCTGGCTAAAATCCATTTCGGCCAGGTAATAACGCAGGCCGGTTTTTTGGCTGATCATTTTAAAAAGCTCCAGGTCCAGTTCCTGTGGTTTCATATAACCATGCGATTCGCTTACCAGGAAAACCTGGTTGCTGTAAAAGGCTTCATCAAAAATGGCCAGGCTTTTGTTGCTGCCGATAGCTATTTTTTCGTGGTTGTTTTTTAAATAGGTTGTGTAGCTGCTGTCTTGCGCTGCGGCCTGCTGCCCCAAAAAGCTGCTGACGATAATTAATAGGATGTGTAGTTGGCTGGCTGCAAAATTGCTGATTGTTGAAATTGCTTTTTTCATAATATTTTTAATTTTTTGTTGTTATTGATAATGTAAAACTACAATGGGCCAGCACCATGTACCAAATGGAAGGGCTTACCTGCATTGCGTTTGGGGCCAATTGCATGGTTGGGGGCAGATGGATAGGTTGGTTAATAATTCAGGGGCGAAATGCAGCCAGTTTTTCTTTTATAACCTGGTTTAAATTGCGGGAAACAGGTATTGTTTCGGGCAAATTGGAAAGATGAAGCCGGTAACCTTGTGCTGTGCCGCTTAAATTTTCTACAGCGGCCATGTTTACAAGTGCGGTTCTGTGGCAACGGAAAAAATCAGGAAACGCAATCGCATTGTCTTCTACCTTTTTTAAAGTAGTACGCAGCATTACGGTTTTAAGCTTGTCGTTTTCAGCGTAATAAATTTTTACATAATTATCGGCAGAAGCGGCCGCTACAAAATTTTCCGGTGTAATGGTAAGGTTATCTTTTGGATTTTCAGCCTCAATTAAAAACTGAACCAGAACTACGGTTTTATGTTCCTCTTTTTCTAGTTCTGCCTTAATTGCAATTGCCGGTTCAATGGTATTATGTGGTTGTAATTGTTCATTTATCTGCTTTACCTCTCCACGATATTTTTTTAAAAGCCTTGCCTGGTTTAGTAAAATGCTTACAGTGGCCGGGGCAATACCAATTATGGCTGTGTAAAAAATCATCCTGAGCCAGTTAAGTGCCGATATTTTTACACCCCAAAAAATACTGCCCGCCAAAACATTTAAACTGGCAATGGTTGTGATTATGATGATTGTTAAAATAATCTCCCGGCCAATATTCCATTTTTCTTCCTTAAAATAACCCGGAAATACGGGGAACAACAATATAAAATTAATAATGATGGCGGCGAAGGTTAGTGCACCAGCATAAACAGCGTTTAAAACAAGATTGCTTTTATTGCCCAATGGGTTAAACAAAAATAAAAAGAGAAACACAATACCACCAAATAAAAACGCAAGCTTAAGTTTTGCCCATTTTCTTTCTTCAAACGGATATGGTTTTTGCAGTACAGCCAGTAATTTATTCATAAAAACCAAAAATAGGGCAAAATTATCTGCAACCACAAAATTACCAGTTACTAAAAGAAAATCATCTGCTTAAACAAAAACATTACGGCTTTTAAAAGGTGTCAAATTAAAAATATACAATTTGATACCTGTTTACTTGGTCTCAAATTATCATTTGCAGCGACTGACCGCCCTACATGCCCCCATCTTTGTTGAAACAATTTATAAAACTAAAAATCAAAATTATGAAACAGCTATTTTTTTCCCTTTTACTTTTGGTAGCAGTATCAATTACTGCCTGTTCGCAAAGCAGTTATTCAAAATACAACGGCAAAACATGGGAGCAGGTAAGTGGCAGCGGCAAAATGATTAGTGTTAAACCTGCTGTTGAAACTTTTAATAATATAGAAGTTAAACACTTAAACGCAAAAGTGGTAATAGAAACCGGCGGCGATGAATATTCCCTCAGTCTTTCTATTGATGATAACCTCACCGGTTTTTTTAGGAGTAAAGTGGTTGGCAATACCCTGCAGTTGTCTATGGATTTAAGCGGTGGCAAATACGACCGTTGGTTGTCAGATAACAATACCGTGGTTACCATAAAGGCGCCATCAATTATTTCACTCATTAATAATGGCAATACCGGTTTGCAGATAAATATTCCAGGCCAGCCATCTTTCAGTTTACAAAGCGATGGAAACCCAAACATTGTGTTGAAAGGAAAAGTAGATGAGCTTGTTTTAGAATCAAAAGGTAATGCAGACGTCAACGCAGGCAATTTGCTTGCACAAAAAATTACAATCAGCAGCAATGGCAATGCAGATATACAGGTAAATGCAAAAGAAGTGGTTGAAAAATCGGTTAACGGCAATAACGAAATCAGCAATTTGTTTTACAAAACAAAAGAAGAATTTGTTGCTAAAGCCGAAATGAATTCGGTTACACCAGAACTCATTTCATTCAGGATAAAAAATAACAGCCTGCTCCCAGCCAAAGTATCACTAATAAGTTACAGGCCAGATGAGAAGGGGAATGGCACCACTTTATTTACGTTGATTTCTTTGGGTACAAAAAGATTCAGTTTTCCGGAAGGCACAAAAATTTACCTCGCAACAGCTGACCAGGTGAACACCGTAATGAGCGGCGCAAAAATAACGGATCAGCCTGCTTTTTTAACGGTTAAAAAAGATGTTGCCAATAAAGTATTCGATATTAAATAACATAGTAAAGCCAACGTGTATGAAAAGGATTTTACCGGTAATTATTTCGCTGTTTTCTTTTACAGCTTTTGCACAGCAAAAAGATAGCTTACCAAAAACAGACACAATTTTGTTTAACCAAACTCAAAAATTAAATGAGGTAGTTATAAAAAGCAAAAAGCCATTTATTGAAATGCAGGTAGATAAACTGGTGATGAATGTGCAAAGCGATATTGTTGCCAGCAGCGGTAATGTATTTGAAGTATTGCAACGGGCACCGGGCGTTTCAATTACCAACGATGAAAATATAAACCTTGCCGGCAAATCGGGCGTAAATGTTTTAATTGATGGCAGGCCAACGCAATTGAGTGTAAAAGATCTGGCGGTTTATTTAAAGTCAACCTCAGCAACGGTTGTAGATAAAATTGAAATAATTATGAACCCTTCTGCAAAGTACGATGCACAGGGCAATGCAGGCATCATCAATATCAGGCTTAAAAAAAATATGGTTAAAGGCACCAACGGAAACCTTAGTACTACTTACACACAGGCTGTACATTCCAATTTAGATTTTTCGGGCAACCTGAATCACCGCAAGGGTAAATGGAATTGGTTTGTAAATGCAAATGCCCGTAAATGGAAGCAGCATACCAGTGGAAAAATCAACCGATTTGTAAACATCAATGGCATTACAAAAACTTTTGAAAATAAAACTGTTGATCAGGATTCTTCTAAAAACATTGGCTACAAAGCCGGTGCCGATTTGTACATCAATAAAAAAAGCACATTTGGTTTTTTAATTAAAGGAACCGAATATGGCAGCCGCTTATATACACCGGGTGCAACGCTAATAAAAACAAATGCTGTAACAGATTCTTCGCTCAGTACAATAAACGACAACAAAGAAAGAAGCAGCCAGTTTAGTTTTAATGTTAATTATAAGTATGAAGATACATTGGGTACAGAGTGGAATATAGATGCAGATTATGCAGGGTTTAAAAAAAATACCAACGGTTATGTAACTACTGATTTATTGAACGGACAAAATATTAAATATGGCTACACTGCAAACGACCAAAGCGTTTTAACCAAAGTAAATATTTACAGCCTTAAAACAGATTTTTCAAAACAAATAAAAAAATACCATGCAAAATTAGAAGCCGGATTAAAATGGAACACTGTAAAAACAATAAACGACCTGAATGCTTTTGTATGGAGTGTAAACCAGCTTAAAGCTGATACTGGTCGTAGCAATCAATTTAATTATACCGAAACACAGTATGCCGGCTATGTAAACTTTTCTCAAAAAATAAAAAAATTGGAATACCAGATTGGTGTAAGGGCCGAGCAGACTGTTGTTACCGGTAAAAGCGTTGATCTTAAAAACACAACACTTAATTATCCGGATACCAGTTATCTTAATCTTTTTCCATCGGCTTTTATCCGTTATACTTTGAACGAAAAAAACAGTTTTGGTTTATCATACAGCAGGCGCATAAACCGGCCCGGTTATCAGGATCTAAACCCCTTTGAATATATTTTTGATAATTACAGCAAGCAGAGAGGAAACCCTTACCTGTTGCCGGAATTCAGCAATAATGTGGAATTGAATTATTCTTATCGGGGTGCATTAAATATTGCATTGGGTTATAGCAAAACAGATAACTCTTTTCAGGAAATTGCTACATTAAACGGCGAGATAACATCGGTAACCAATTACAATGTTGGGCACGAAAATCGCCTCTACATGAATTTTAGTTTGGGAATGCCCGTAACAAAATGGTGGGATAATTATATAATTCTGAGTCCGCATTACAAAAAATTTACCGGCGCCATACAGCAGGGCAATCTTAATAATAAAGCCTGGGGCATGGGCTGGTACACAAGCCAGACTTTTAGTTTACCCAAAAAAATTAAGTTGCAGGTGAGCAGTTGGGGCAGTATTGCAACCCGTAACGCCATGAGCAAAACTGCCTGGCTGGGCAGTGCAGATGCAGGTGTAGCAAAATCTGTTTTAAAAGATAAACTCAACATTCGTTTTTCGGTTACCGATATTTTTAATACACAACGCTGGAAACAGTCGGTTGATTTTGGAAACGTAAATTACGATTACCAGCGTAAGTGGGAAAGCCGCAGCATACGCCTGCAACTTACCTGGAAGTTTGGTAAAACAAGTTTTAAAGCAAGAGAGCGGGAGTTGGGGGCACAAAGTGAAATGAACAGGGTAAAATAAGTGAAGGCTTGTTTAAGAATTATGCCTAAAAACAAATTCTGCATTTTGCATTTTAAATTTCAGCAAAAAAAATTGCAGCACATTTTATTTTGTCTGCGGATAATATTGTTAACTTTCAAAAAATAAGTTTTATGAAAAAACAATACCTGGCAACTGCATTATCACTTGCAATTATTTGCTGCGTTAGTGAAAGCTGTAAAAATAAACAAAAAGAAAAAGAGAAAGAAGCAACTGCCAACACCGCTGCAAACCAGTGCTGGGCGGCCCAAAGCAATGTTTACGAAGTAAACCTGCGGCAGTATTCTGTATCCGGTAGCATTACAGATTTTGAAAAACATTTACCACGCTTAAAAGATATGGGTGTAGAAATATTATGGTTTATGCCAATTACCCCCATTGGCCTGGAGGGCAGAAAAATGACAGAAAAAGAATTAGGCAGTTACTACGCCGTTAAAGATTACAAAGGATTTAACCCCGATTATGGAACCATGGATGATTGGAAAGCTTTTGTAAAACATGCACATGAAATGGGCTTTAAGGTAATTACAGATTGGGTTGCCAATCACTCAGCTCCTGATAACCACTGGATGAAAGCGCACCCTGATTTTTATGCAAAAGATTCTTTAGGAAAAGTAATTGCACCCTTTGATTGGACTGATGTACGTAAATTAAATTATAAAAACACTGAGCTTAGAGATAGTATGATTGATGCCATGAAGTTTTGGATAACAGAAACAGGTATTGATGGTTTTAGATGCGATGTAGCAGGCGAAGTGCCGGTTGATTTTTGGAAAACATGTATTACTGCTTTGCGAAAAATAAAGCCCTTGTTTATGCTGGCAGAAGGCGATAACCTGGAATTATACAGCGCAGGTTTTGATGCTTTGTATGCCTGGAATATTATGCATACTACTGCTGATTTGTATGCCGGTAAAAAAACGGTTAAACAGTTTGATTCAATCATCAATGCAGACATTGCAAAATATCCTAAAACAGCTTATCGCCTTTTTTTTACTTCAAATCATGATGAAAATAGCTGGAATGGAACTGAGTTTGAAAAATACGGAGATGCATATAAAACCTTTGCGGTGTTTTCTCAAACAATGTACCAGAGCGTTCCACTTATTTACAGCGGCCAGGAAGCTATGAATAAAAAGCGCCTGAAATTTTTTGTAAAAGATACCATTGCCTGGGATAGAAAATATGCAATGGCACCTTTTTATAAAACATTGCTCGGTTTGCGCAAAAGCAATGCAGCACTGGCTGCTGATGCCAGCTACAAAAGAGTTGCAACATCGGCAGATACTGCAGTTTTCAGTTACCAGAGAGAGAAGGACGGGCATAAAGTAGTGGTTGTTTTAAACTTATCAAAGCAGCCGCAAAAATTTACAATCAATGATGCAGCTATTGAGGGCGAGCCTATGAATGTATTTATGAGTGTAAAAGAAAAAGTAAATACAAGCCACACATTCAGTATTGAACCCTGGGGTTATATTGTTTATGATTACAAATAATTAAGTTGCATTAATTAACACAATCAGCAGAATAATTTTTGCCAGGTAATTTTTTATTGTATTTTTAGCGAAGTGTATTTTTTACACAATTGCTTCAAATATAAAAACGACTGCTATGTCTTCTACCGCTTCACAGCCCCTGCGTAAACTTAGTTTTTGGGAATTATGGAACATGAGTTTTGGTTTCTTCGGAATTCAATTTGGGTTTGAATTGCAAAATTCAAATGTGAGTAGAATTTTTGAAACGCTTGGTGCAAATAAAGATGAAATTCCTATCCTTTGGATTGCGGCTCCTTTAACCGGATTGTTGGTTCAGCCCATCATCGGGTATCTCAGCGACAGAACCTGGCATCCATACTGGGGACGAAGAAGGCCCTTCTTTTTTATTGGAGCCGTGTTGGCAACATTGGCACTTTTTATCATGCCCAATTCTCCAACTTTATGGATAGCAGGCGGTATGCTGTGGGTATTAGATGCTTCTATCAATATTTCTATGGAGCCTTTCAGGGCTTTTGTTGGCGATAAACTTCCGCCAAGGCAGCGCACTTCTGGTTTTGCCATGCAGAGTTTTTTTATAGGGATAGGTTCGGTTATTGCAGCACTGTTACCTTGGGTATTTACTAATTGGTTTGGTTTTAAAAATACGGCAGATGCTGGTCAGATTCCTCAATCGGTAAAATGGTCTTTTTATTTAGGTGCATTTGCTTTTTTAGGAGCTGTTTTATATACCGTGTTTACCACAAAAGAATTTCCACCTGAAGATATTGAAAAGTTTAGAAAAGAGAAAAGAGAAACAACCTTTAAAGATGCACTTGTTGAAACTTTTGGCGGCATTTTTAAAATGCCCAAAACTATGAAGCAATTGGCGTTTGTTCAGTTTTTTACATGGTTTGCGCTATTTGCCATGTGGATATATTCTACAAACGCAGTTACTACAAATAAATACAACATGAAGGTTGATATAGCCCTGGTTGATAAAATGGAAGTAGCTGTTAAAATGGATGCTGGTAAATTAGCAGTTGAAAGTGGTGCAGCAGTTGATGAAAAAAATGCCGGATCAAATAAAAAACGCCTCGGTTCTTTGCAAAGTGATATTGATGAAATCAGAAAATACAGGGGCGATCAAAATCCGGTAGCTATTTCGGTAAACCTGGCAAATTATTTTGCAGATAGTTTAAATACACAAACAACAGCAGCCGATAAAATAGAATTGGCAAGGGTGCAAAAAGAATATAATGATGGGGCAGACTGGTTAAGCGTATGCTCATCTGTACGCAATGGAGTTGCAGCTTTATTTGCATTTATTATTCCATTTATTGCTTACAAAACCAATAGAAAAATTACGCATTTAATTTGTCTGGTAATTGGTGGGTTGGGTTTGGTATCTGTTTATTTTATTCAAAACCCGGTGTGGATCATTGTTTCCATGGGCATGGTAGGTATAGCATGGGCAAGTATTCTATCTATGCCTTATGCCATGTTATCCAATGCACTGCCATCAAACAAAATGGGTTATTACATGGGCGTTTTTAATTTCTTTATTGTAATTCCGCAAATTGTAGCTGCCGGCATTTTAGGTTTTTTTACAATGAAACTTTTTAATGCAAATACATTAAACACCATTGTATTGGGCGGTATTTCAATGATACTGGCCGGGCTATTAACATTATTGGTTAAGGATGATGAGAAAAATTAAACAATGAAAAAAATATTTTCGCTTTGTCTGCTTATCTGCACCTGCATATTTGTTTATGCTCAGTCAAATCAAATTAATGTTTATCCCACACATTGGTGGGCGGGTATGAAATGGAATAAGCTACAGGTAATGGTGCATGGAAATAAAGTTGCCGATAATTTCCCCATGATAAAAATGGGGCCCGAAGGTGTTAAACTGGCAACAGGAGTAAGGTTATTAAAAATTAACCGGGTAGAAAATCCTAATTATATTTTTCTTAATCTGGTGATAGATGCAACTGCAAAGCCTGGTAAATTTAATTTTCCATTTGTAAAAAACATAGAACTTTCTTACGAATTAAAGTCACGCCGTACCGGTAATGGAACCTCCTTTGCCCAAGGCGTAACCTCAAAAGATTTTATTTACCTCATCATGCCAGATCGTTTTAGCAATGGCGATGAAAGCAATGATCGTGTTGCAGGTATGAGAGATCAAACCTTAAACAGAGATACCGTTTTTAACCGCCACGGCGGCGATTTAAAGGGCATACAAAATCACTTGGATTATCTGCAATCTCTTGGTATTACTGCATTGTGGCTTAATCCAGTTATAGAAAATGATATGGATGAGCGTACCGAACATGGTTATGCATTTACCAATCATTATAAAGTTGATCCACGGCTTGGCGGCGATAAAGCCTATCATGAATTGGTTGATGCAGCACATAAAAAAGGATTAAAAATTATACAGGATGCAGTTTACAATCATGTGGGTATTCATCATTTTACGGTAGCAGATGCACCTATGAAAAATTGGCTGCACCAATGGCCCGATTATACCAATACCACTTATAAAGATCAGACTCTTTTTGATCCTTATGCAAGTAAGGCCGATTTTAAAACAATGGCCGATGGTTGGTTTACAAAACAAATGCCCGATCTTAATCAAAACAATCCGTATGTTGCTAATTTTTTAATTCAACATGCATTGTGGACGGTAGAAGAGTTTGGTATTGATGGCTGGCGCATTGATACATATGCTTACAATGATCTGGAATTTATGAACCGCTGCAACAAAGCATTGATGGATGAGTACCCAAAAATTACACTCTTTGGCGAAACCTGGGTGCATGGCGTGCCCAACCAAAGTTATTTTGTGCAGAATAATTACAACATACCTTTTAAAAGTAACCTGCAGGCTGCTACCGATTTTCAAACGCTTTGGGGCATTACAGATGCTATGACTAAAGATTTTGGCTGGACAGATGGCGTGAATAAATTATACACCATACTGGCGCAGGATTTCGTGTATAAAGATCCCATGCGTAATGTAATTTTTTTGGATAATCATGATGTAGCCAGGTTTTATTCTGTAGTTGAAGAAAATATGGATAAATATAAAACAGCCATCATCTGGTTATTAACCTGTAGGGGCATACCTCAGTTTTATTATGGTGCAGAGATAGGCATGACGGGCACTACAAGCCCCAACGATGGTTATGTGCGCCAGGATTTTCTGGGTGGTTGGAAGGAAGATAATTTGAATAAATTTACCGCAACTGGCCGTAATGCAAAAGAAAATGAAATATGGAATCATATTTCTACCCTGGCCAACTACCGTAAAAAATCATCTGCAATTGCTACTGGTAAAATGGTGCAGTTTACACCGCAGGATGGCGTGTATGTTTATTTCAGGTATGATGATAAGCAAACCATAATGACTGTTATGAATACTGCTAAGGAAAAAAAAACTGTTGCATTAAAAAGATTTGAAGAAAGAACCAGGGGTTTCAGTAAAATGAAAAACATACTATCTGGAATAGTTAGTGACATAAAAGATTTTGATCTTGATTCATATAAAAGTGTGCTGGTTGAATTAATTAAATAGCCGGCTGAATGGGAATATGGTACAATTTGTCAATATCAATCAAACCTAAATTGTTAAAAACGCACATGGCTAATTCTAATCACAACACGCAATCAGCAAATATCAAAACACTGTCTGCAATACAAACAGAAGTTAAGAATATAAACAGAATTGCACTGTCTGTTGATTGTGTGATTTTTGGATTTGATGAAAATAAACTAAAAGTATTGCTGATAAGAAGTGATTTGAAAAAATTTCAGGGTTTATGGTCTTTACTGGGCGATCTGGTTGATCCAACCGAAGAACTGGATTCAGCAGCAACACGTATTTTAAAACAGCGTACCGGTCTTGATGATGTTTACCTGGAGCAGGTTAAAACATTTGGCCACATTAACCGTCATCCGGCCGGCAGGGTAGTTACCGTTGCATATTATTCTCTTATTAATATTCAGCACCACAAATTACAGATACTTGATAATGAGTTACACTGGCATGATGTGAATGTTGTAACTGAGCTGGCTTTTGATCATAAACAAATATTGGATAGCAGTTACGAGCAGTTAAAAAGACGTGTACAGGAGCACCCTTTGGCATTTAGTCTTTTACCAAAAAAATTCTCTTTGCGTGAATTGCAAAATGTGTATGAAGCCATTTTAGATATCAAAATGGACAGGCGAAATTTCCGTAAGAAATTTTTTGCCATGGACTTTTTGGTAGATATAGATCAGATGGAACAGGACGTACCTCACCGGCCCGGTAAGCTCTATAATTTTAATTACAACAAGTACGAAAAGAAAAAAAAGAAATGGGTGGGCATAGATTTTTAATAGTTGAAATATCTTCTTTTAGCGATATGGTTTAAGTCTTAAGGCCTTATCAAGTGCTGTGTTTAATAACCCCCAAATTTCAAGAAAAATTAATTAACAAACAGTAACAATTAAGTGGATCTTTTTGTCGGGTTATAAAGAAAATTATTTCGTAAATTATTTATTCAGGTATTATACATGCTCCTGTACCGTTTTCAACAGATACATGGTAAGCAGTTAAAGGCAGGTGCATCGCTTGTGTATAAGCGATGCTGATATCAGCAATTAATTTTTCAACAGCATCTTCCTTCACAAGGTTAATAGTACAACCGCCAAAACCTCCGCCAACCATCCTGGCACCGGCAACATCGGCGTTTGCTTTTACATAATCAACCAAAAAATCAAGTTCCTTACAACTCACCTCATAATCATATCTTAACCCATTGTGGGTTTGGTACATTTTTTCGCCCAGTGCTTTTATATCTCCTTTTTTCAAATCATCACAGGCGCCCTGCAGTCTTTCATTTTCCTGTACCACATATTTGCAACGTTTGTAAACCAGCGAATCAACAGCCTCCACATAATCTTTCAGCATGGTCATATTCACATCTCTTAAACTGGATATAGTTGGGCGGTTTTGTGCAATGATGGAAATACCGGTTTCGCATTGTAATATTCTTTCGTTATACGCCGATGCTGCCAGGTTGTGTTTTACGTTTGTATTAAACAATACAATTTTGTAACCTTCAAGTTTGATAGGTATATATTCGTAATGCAGCGAACGGCAATCTAATTTTATGGCGTTATTTTTTTTGCCAAACATACTGGCAAACTGGTCCATAATGCCGCAGTTAACACCTGCAAAAACATGCTCGGCTTTTTGTGCAAGTGTCACCATCTGTATTTTGCTTAAGCCTAATTCAAAAATTTCATTCAAAGCAAAAATAACTGCACACTCTACGGCTGCAGAGGAGGAGAGGCCTGCACCAATGGGTATATCACCATCAATAACTAAGTTAAATCCTTGTATGGTATGCCCATGCTTTTGTAACTGATCAACAACACCCAGTATATAATTGGGCCACTGTATTGGCGCAGGTTTTATGTTTGTAGTATCAGTTGTAAAACTTTCATTAAAGTCGCCGGCAAAAAGATGTATTTGCCCATCTGTTCTTTTACTGATGGCCACATAAATATTTTTATCAATGGCAGCAGGCAGCACAAAGCCTTCATTATAATCTGTATGCTCGCCCAAAATATTTATTCTTCCCGGCGAATGGAAGATGGTTGGCTTTGCAGCAAATTTTTCTAAAAAAATAGATTTTATTTTCTGTATCATTAAGCAATAGTAGCATCTTTTTTTTATAGAATAGGTTAGGGTTGTAATTACTATACAATCGTAAATAGTAGCTTAAGGGTAACAACATTTTAATTTAAAATAAAAATAAAAGTGTGTAAAATGTACACATTAATCTGTAAATTCACTTTCTAAAACGATTGTTATGCTATTTAAGAAGATTGTGTTCACAGTTATCATGGTACTATGTGGTACTGTAATTTTTGCTCAGGCAAAAACAAATGTAAAATCTCCCAACAAAAATATTGAACTTAATTTTTGGCTAAGTGATAAAGGAGAACCCATGTATGAAGTCATGTATAAAAATAAGGAAGCTGTGCTTCCTTCTGCGCTGGGGTTTGAGTTGAAGCAAACTATGAACGATATAGCCCTGCCTACTTTAAAAAATAACCTGGTAATTACAGAGTCAACACAAACAACTGCCGATACCAAATGGAAACCGGTTTGGGGCGATGTAAAAGAGATAAGAGATAACTACAGCCAGTTAAATGTTAGTCTTGCTCAAAAAAGAGACACAGCCATAAGTTTCAACATTATTTTTAAAGTGTTTGACGATGGTGTGGGTTTCCGATACGAATTTCCACAACAAAAAAATCTTGCTCATTTTATTGTATCGGAAGAAAGAACTGAATTTCACCTGACCGGAGATCATAAAGCTTTTTGGATTCCCGGCGATTATGACAGCAACGAATTCTCACCCAACATAACAAAACTTAGTGAGGTTAATAGCGAGGATCCTAAATACGCTGCCAATATTTTTGCCCACCAGTTTTTTGATAAGGATGCTGTGCAAACACCACTGATGTTAAAAACAAATGATGGGTTATACATTAATATACATGAAGCAGCATTGGTAAATTACCCGGCTATGAACCTGCATATTGATAAATCGGATTTTACTTTATCATCAACCCTGGTGCCGGATGCGCTGGGCAACAAAGCTTATTTGCAGGCACCTGCAAAAACTCCATGGCGTACAATTATTGTGTCGGATAAGGCAACCGATATACTGGCATCACATACTATTCTTAATTTAAACGACCCTTCGGTTATTAAAGATCCATCGTGGATAAAACCAACAAAATATGTGGGTGTTTGGTGGGAGATGCATGTGGGCAAAGCCACCTGGGATTATGCCGGCAGCCAGAACGCTACAACTTTTGATGCCGCCGGACTAAAACCAACCGGAAAGCATGGCGCAACTACGGCCAATGTTAAACGTTATATCGACTTTGCAGCAAAAAACGGGTTTGATGGCGTATTGGTTGAAGGGTGGAACACCGGCTGGGAAGATTGGTTTGGGCAATACAAAGAAAATGTATTTGATTTTGTAACGCCTTATCCCGATTTTGATGTGAAGGCATTGCACAAATATGCAGCAGCCAGAAAAGTAAAATTAATCATGCACCACGAAACATCTGCATCGGTAACCAATTACGAAAGGCAGATGGATACGGCTTACCGCTTTATGAAAGCCAATGGCTACGATGCAGTAAAGACGGGCTATGTAGGGCATATTATTCCTCGTGGCGAACACCACGACGGACAGTGGATGGTGAACCATTACTTGCGGGTTGCACAAAAAACAGCGTCGTATAAAATTATGCTGGATGCACATGAACCCGTAAGGCCAACGGGTTTAAGCAGAACTTACCCCAACTGGCTTGCCTGCGAAGCTGCAAGAGGCATGGAGTTTAACGCATGGAGCGAAGGCAACAAACCAAACCATGATGTGATTTTGCCATTTACCCGTTTTATGGGTGGCCCCATGGATTATACGCCTGGTATTTTTCAACTTGAATTAAATTACTGGGATAAAAATAAAAAAGAAACCATACACACAACACTTGCCAAACAACTGGCTTTGTATGTAACTATTTGCAGTCCGTTACAAATGGCTGCCGACCTGCCAGAGAGTTACGAAAAGAAAATGGATGCTTTTCAGTTTATAAAAGATGTGGCTGTTGATTGGGACGAAAGTAAATATATTGAAGCAGAGCCTGGCGAGTATATTACCGTTGCCCGTAAAGCAAAGCGTACCAATAACTGGTTTTTAGGATCCATCACCAATGAAAACAGCCGCACTACAAACGTGCCTCTTGATTTTTTAGATGCAGGAAAAAAATATACCGCTATTATTTATGCTGATGCTGATGATGCAGATTATAATACAAACCCGGCGGCATATAAAATAACCAAACAAATAGTTGACAGTAAAACAGTTTTAAATCTGAAGCTGGCTCCTGGTGGTGGTTGTGCGGTTAGTATTATGCCGGTAAAATAAAAACTGTTTAGCTCTACTTTTTGCAATAACTGTCAGATGATTCAACTGGTTCAAGTGCCTCCATGTTAATATTGTTGGCACTTTTTTTATTGCCCCATCTGAATATTTTTTCAAAAAAAGGAAGTAGTTTGCTATTTTTTATCATGCTTAAAAAATACACTTCATGTTCTTTTTCCTTGATGCCCATTTCGTATAATGTGGTATCGTGTTTTATAATGCCGAGTTGATTGAAGAATTGTTTCATGCGGAAATATTCGCACACATTGCCACTCTCTAAACTGCCGGCAAAATAAAAAGGCATAAACCAGCCAATAATGTAACAACTGAAAGAAATTGTTTTTCCAACAATGTAAAAACGAAACTCGTACCATTTTGAAACAGGAATATCATATTGCTGCATTATCTGCAACACTTCGCTGCGGTGATTCCATTCATCCAGTTCAATTTGTCTGATGGCTGCTTTTTGTATTTTATCTTTAACAGAACCGGCATGGCCCTGGTAGGCGAATGCCGCTGCTTTTTCGGCACTGTAGGCCTTTTGCAGCAGATCAGTTAATTCCTTGTGATTAAGTTTCAATTTTTTATTTGTAAATATAATGCAAGGGGGGCAACGCTGGTAAGCTTTATTATAATTTTTGACCATTAACAAAATCAGGTATTAATATTTACTCATAAAATAATGTTGTACTTTTAAATGGCATATTTATTGAATGATAAAAAATAAAAAATGAAAAAATTTTTCCTGCTCTGTTTGCTGGCTATAACAATTACTGCCCAGGCACAAAAAATAACCGGTTGTGGTTTTAAGGTACCGCCACGTTCTCTCATTAAATCAAATTTTGCTTCTGTTTACGAAGCAAGAGATATTTTGAATAACATGCTCGACAGTATCAATTGGAGAGAAAATTTTAATGTACGTGAGCAAAACGGCATCCGCAATGCCTATGCCACCATCATTCGCAATGCCCGCTGGATTATTTATGATAATAATTTTCTTGAGGATATTGATTCTTACGCTTCCACCAAATGGGCTTCCATCAGTGTTTTGGCGCATGAAATGGGGCATCATTATTACAACCATGTTGTAAGCGGACAGGGAAGTACACCGCCAAAAGAAATTGAGGCCGATGCTTTTTCGGGATATGTGATGCATAAAATGGGCGCCAGCCTCAACGAATCGCTTGCAGCAATGAATGCCATTGCAAGTGACCAGGCCAGTTACTCTCATCCAGGTAAAAGAGACAGGTTAGCAGCCATTACCCGTGGATGGAATACTTCAAAAGCAGAAGTGCCGGGCAATACAAACGGAAATCCTCCTGTAAACCCTCCGGTAAATCCTCCAGTAAATCCTCCGGTAAATCCGGGAGGTAACCAGGGCGGAAATAATGGCGGACAGGGCAATACAAACCTGCCGCCGGTTGACGACCCAAGCTGGATAAGCCTTACCGTGCAAAGCATAAAAACAGAAACATTGCAGTTGAGCGATGATGGAAAAACTTACCAGGCTGCAGAAATAAAAGCTGGTGAACCTTTCCTGTTTCGTTTTGAAATTTACCAGTATGGTTGGTTGCGGTTGCCTTATTTTAACGGTTACAGAACTTATAAACTAATGCATGGTAAAGATTACAGCGTACTCTGGAACCGGCGTACAAAAAACTGGACGGTGGTAGAAGTGCCAAATTAAAAACATAAAAACTATTATTAAAAAAGGTTTGTAGCGATACAGGCCTTTTTTAATAATTATCTAAAATGATAAAGCCAGTCCACTCCACACCCAATTCATTTGCTTCTGAAATCTCCAGTTTTGACAGTTTTCAATGCAATTCATTAAAAGGTAGCATTATGCCGATGACTTTGGAAGTAGAATTTTGAATCAAAACCGGATAATAGTTTGAGCCTTTTGGAAACCATTGTCTGTCTAATATTAACAGCGAACATTTTTTCCGACAAAGCCTTTTATGAATAACCAATGGCAGCGTTTCGGTATCTGGCCTTTTTAATTTTAATAGCATTTCGGTTACTGTAGGCAAATATTTTATTGGGCTTAGATTTTTTTGGTATAATATTTTGTCAAATTCTTTTGGGTAGCCGTTTTGCAGAATTTTTACAGTAATGCTTAGCGCATCTTCATTAATCTTTTGTGGCCTATTTATAATCCCGAAAAGTTTATTTAAGATCATTTGTAAAAATGCAGGTTAAAAAATATCGTCAATATCGGAATATACGCAACAATTTATTCAAGTTTAGTTAAACTGAGTTTTAGATTAACACAATTAAAGCTCAATAAAGATTTACTGTACAAGAGTGCGACGCCAATGAAGTTTAATAGCATTCCAAAAGCCGGCCCCAAAAAAATAGAAACATGTTTTCAATTTACCGTTTCTCGATAGTTTGACTTCGCTCACTACGCTCGAAAGTAGCATTATGCATTCTTCGACTTCGCTCAGAACTTCCCCACAATCTTCAAATTAACCAACCTTGGTGTTAAGCGGTTGGGGAGGCTGTACACGTTGCCGGCAAAATCTTTTATAAGTTGAAAGGAGATGGTATTGCGGCGGTCAATTAAATTAAATACTTCAAAACTGGCCCAGATATTTTGGAAACTGCGGAAGGGGCTGTGGCTGCGGCGCTGGCTTTTTTCGCTAAGCAGTTGTGCGCTAAAACCTGCATCTGCACGTATATACGGCTCTATAATGAGTGCATTGCGATAGCGGGTGCTGTTGGGTATATTGTAACTCATGTTGCTGCCGTACAACAGGTTTAAATGAAACTTAAAATTTTTGTTGGTGGTTAAATAATCTTCCAGATACAAACCGGCAGTTATTAAACGATCGGTTGGGCGGCGCACAAAACCTACATTGTTTTTTATGCTGTCAACAGCTACCTGGTCGGCACTTTTTGCGGTGATAATTTCGCCTGATGCATTTTTATACTGGTAATAAAAATCGTTGTCAAGGTTTTCTTTGGTTTGCATAATGCCGATGCTTAACCAGCTTTCGGCATCTTTTACTAACTCACCAAAAAGCCTTGCTTCAAAACCGGTGGCATACGCTTTTGCATTGTTGTTACCGGCATAGCGGATTTTAACATTGTCAATATCATACACATCAACAGCACTCATGCTTTTGTAATACGCTTCGGTGGTAAGGCGAAAAGGGCGGCTGCCAAAGCCTTTAAAATTATAATCCATGCCGGCAACTACCTGGTAACTTTTTTGTGCCTTTACCTGTGTGTTTAATGTGCCATCGTATTTACGCAGCTCACGGTAAAACGGCGGCTGGTGGTAAGCACCTGCAGCGAGTTTTAAAACCACATCTTTTTTCCAATTTGGTTTAATGCTGAACTGCATGCGTGGACTGATTAAAAATTCTTTGTTTAGCGAATTATAGTTGTAACGCACACCGGCCTGCAGCGTAATATTGTTGGTTGCGCCCATGCGGATATTATCTTGCAAATAACCACTGAATTTTTGTATGTTAAGATCGGCAGTTGAATTAATGCTGCTGAATAAATTTAGTTGAGCAGGATTGTAGGGGAGAGAATAACCAGCACTATCACGGTATTCCCACTCTGTAAGTTTGTCTTTAATATTGGTTTGCTCAATGCTGTTGCCAAATTGCAGGGCGTGTTTACCTGCATTGTAAACGCCCTTCAGGCTTGCGTTGTACACGTTTATGTTCAGCTCGTTGCGGCCATAGTTTTGGTAATAACCGGCACCCAGCGGGTTTACAATTTGTCCGTAGGTGATGCTGGTATTATCAAAATCCCGATCTCCAAAAAGGTAAGTGCTGGCAATATCAAAGTTTTCGTTTTCTTTATTCTGAAAGCGGCTAACCATCCACTTTAGTCTTAATTTTTTGTTGGGTGTATGTACTAAACTAAGGCCGATGAGGTTTGTTTTGTAACCATCTCTTTCCTGTCCTTCAAAAGATACATCCAAACCAAGGTTTGCGGTAAACAACGGAGAGAATACCGAAGTTGTTTTTTGTACGGACTGTGGAAACAGCGTGAATTTTGTAACGGAGTAAGTGCCTAAAAATTCGAGCTGTAATTTGTTGCTGATTTTGTAGGTAACAAATGCCTGCATATCGGATGATGATGGAATGTAGGATCCAACCGTTTCCTGGCTTTTTAATAAATTTTTATTGCTGCGGTTGCGTATGCCAAGCAGGTAACTTATTTTTCCTTTTTTGGCAGCGCCTTCTAAATGCAAACCCTGCTCCAGCAAACTTATGTATGCCGAGCCGCCAAAACTTGTTGGGTTTTTGTATTGAATATCCAGTACGCTGCTCATCTTATCGCCATACTTTGCCTGAAAACCACCGGTGTAAAAATTTACATTTTTTGCCAGCTCGGGGTTTATAAAACTCAGGCCTTCCTGCTGGCCACTGCGTACCAGGTAAGGGCGAAAAATTTCAAAATCGTTTACATAAATTAAATTTTCATCGTAATTACCGCCACGTACACTGTATTGCGATGTAAGCTCGTTATTACTGCCCACCAAAGTTTTTATCAATGCTTCAATACCGCCGGTGGTGCTGGGTAAAGTGATGGCATTTTTTGGATTTATTTTTACCAAACCGGTTTCAGTGCGTTCTTTTTCGGTGCTTACTTCTACTGTTTTTAATGTCTGGCTGCCACGTTCCATTTGCACGGTAACCTTTTCTTCTTCGCCATCGCTCAGGTAAAAATTCTTTTGGGTTTCATTGTAACCGGAGTAAGTAAATACCAGCGCAAAAGCTTTGCCAGCAGGTACTTTAATGCGGAATGTGCCGCTATCGCTGGTTGTAATGCCGGCTTGTTTGCCTAATATAACTACCGATACGCTTGCAATTGGTTTATCATTTTCATCAACAACCCGTCCGCTGATGAACGCAGATTTGGTTTGTGAAAAAACAGAAATTGTAAGCAGCAGTATAAAAGTTGTAAAGGCGGTTCTCATTATATGAAGATATATATTTTATGTGTTTTACAATGTGCTAAATTTACAGCACAAAAAAATAGTAAAGTGATTAGAAAATTATTTATAGCAATTGTTATTTCAACAATTATTTTTGGGTGTAACAGCAACAGCACTGCCGAGGTGGAGGTAAGTGAAGTAAAGGTTTTGGAAGATTCCAAATCTAAAAATAACCCCAACCTGGTTTACCTGGATACGGCTGAAAATATTTACAACATACTCTGCCAGGATTGGGTTTTGGAGGATGATGCCGAAGGATTGGAGGGCATGCAGGAAAATTCGAAGATTGAAATTCCGTACCGCTGTTTTTATTTATCTACCAAGGGCAGCTTTGTAAAAAACGTACGCAGTACATTTGACTATGGTAACTGGATGTATGATGATGCAGCAAAAACCATTGTGCTCAGCAATACAATAGACAAGACCAAAGATATTTATAAGATTGCAAAAATTACGGCGGATGAATTAACGCTGGTAAATACCGGGGTAAACAGTAGTACCAATTTAAAATTTATTGCCCCTGGCAAACGTTTTAAAAATGCCAATGACGAACCTTATTTTCTGGAAAATAACCGCTGGCGCATAAAAGCAAAAAATAAAGAATCAGATTCGGCTATTCACCAGCGATTGAAGGACAATCTTTATTTTTTTATTTTATTTTACAAAAGTTCATTGGCAAAAGAAGACAAGGCTATTTCCTTTTGGGGCTTGCCCAGTTGCTTTAAATGGTATGGCGGTGCCATTTTTATAAAAAAGAAAGATGAACTGAAAGATAATTGGATCAATTGTTTTTACAACGAAGAGCAGGCCATGCAGGCATACAAACTTGCAGATAAATTACTGAGCCAGAAGTACGACTGGCCAAAGGGAGAACGCAACTGGATTAAGTTAAACCTTGCTGTGGTGGAGCTGATGTACAAAAAGTTGGATGAGGTAAGGTAACTTCACCCCAATGAGCTACGCTTGTTCCTTTGCAAGGAATCCCAAAGGGAAAGGCGCTTAAAGTTCATGCGGGCAAGAGATTTTTTGCTAGTAAGAACTATAATAAATGATTGCAACCTTGTTGTGATAATAATTGCAGTTGAAGATTACCTGAATTTTTAAAACCACTATTTTTGCTTTGTGAAAATAATTGTATTCATATTCAGCTTTTACCTGTTGGTTTTGCCGGTAACATCCTGTGCAGACACGGCTGGTAATTGTATTGATGAATTACAAAGTTCAGTTACCCAAACAGAAAAGCATGCAGACCACGAAAATAAAACAGATGATTGTGGTGCTTTTTGTACTTGCTCCTGCTGTGTGCATATTGTTTCTGTAAGTTTTCAATCTCCTGTATTTTTAGTTGATAAGCCTTTAACTAAAAGTAAAATGCTATCAGTTTACAACAACATTTCACTCCCTTCCAACTACTTTGGAAATATATGGCAGCCGCCAAAGATGGGTTAATACACTTTTATAAATCTGCAAATATTTTTTTTTTTTGGCGGACAGTTGCGTTGCGTCAAAACTTACCTGTACATTTTATTTGTAACTAATTAATAAATTTTCATGCTCAATAAAATTATTCATTTCAGTATTAAGAATAAACTAATTATTGCTGTGATGACACTGGCACTAATTATTTGGGGTTTGTGGAGTGCCTCCAGATTACCAGTTGATGCACTTCCGGATATTACCAATAACCAGGTGCAGGTTATAACGGTGGCACCTACTTTGGCCGCACAGGAAGTAGAGCAGTTTATTACTTATCCTATCGAAAAAGCTTTATCAAATATTCAGGGTGTGGTAGAAATGCGTTCCTTTTCACGTTTTGGATTAAGTGTGATAACTGTAGTATTTGAAGAAAGTGAAAATATTTATTTTGTACGTCAGCTTATTACCGAAAGATTAAAAGCAGCAGAGCAACAAATCCCCAAAGGAGTGGGAACGCCAGAACTGGCGCCGGTTACAACAGGGTTGGGAGAAATTTACCAGTATGTTATCCATCCCAAAAAAGGAAGCGAACAAAAATATTCTGCTATGGATTTACGCACCATGCAGGATTGGATTGTGGGCCGCCAACTGGGCGGTATAAAAGGAGTGGCCGAGGTAACTGCATTTGGGGGCATTGCAAAACAATACGAAGTAGCCATTAACCCCGACAGGTTAAAAGCCATGAATGTAACCATACCTGAAATTTTTTCGGCATTAGAAAAAAATAATGAAAATACTGGTGGTGCATACATTGACAGAAAACCCAATGCTTATTTTATTAGAGGCGTAGGTCTGGTAAAAACATTTGCCGATATAGAAAACATTGTTGTAAAGCAACAGAACGGTATTCCTGTATTGATAAGAGATGTGGCCACGGTGCAATTTGGATCGCCGCCACGCTACGGTGCTATGACATACAATGGCGAAAAAGAAGTAGTTGGCGGACTGGTGCTGATGATGAAAGGTGCAAACAGTGCTGCCGTTGTAGGGCTTGTAAAAGAGCGGATGGAAACCATAAAAAAATCGTTGCCTGATGATGTAACCATTGAAGCTTTTCTGGATAGAACGAATTTAATTGACAGGGCGATCAATACGGTTAAAACCAATTTAATTGAAGGAGCATTGATTGTAATTTTTGTCCTGGTAGTATTTCTTGGCAACTTCAGAGCCGGGTTAATTGTAGCATCTGCTATTCCGCTTTCTTTATTATTTGCCATGGCACTAATGAATTTGTTTGGAGTTAGTGCCAACCTCATGAGTTTGGGCGCTATAGATTTTGGTTTGATTGTGGATGGTGCTGTAATTATTGTAGAAGCTACGCTGCATCATTTATCAAAAAAACAACAGGCATTAGGAAATAGGCAATTGGCAACGGGCAATGAGGAACAATTGCCCATTGCCGGCGAAGCCGATTTGCCAATTGCCCCTTTGCCAATTGCCAATTTGCCTCTGGCTTTTACACAAAAACAAATGGATGAAGAAGTGTATCAATCAGCTTCTGCCATTCGCAGCAGTGCAGCATTTGGCGAAATTATTATCCTCATTGTATATATTCCGATACTTACACTTACCGGTATAGAAGGTAAAATGTTCAGACCTATGGCGCAAACAGTGGGCTTTGCAATTCTGGGTGCATTGCTGCTATCGCTTACATACATACCGATGATGTGTGCATTATTTCTGCCAAAAAAAATGAGTCTCAAAAAAAATTTTTCCGGCAGGATGATGGATTTTTTTCAACGTATATACAGGCCGTTAATTAACAGGGTCATTAAAATTAAATATGCAGTAGCCGGTATAGCGGTTGCACTTTTTATTATCTCACTGGTTATTTTTAAAAACCTCGGTGGCGAGTTTATTCCTACACTGGAAGAAGGAGATTATGCTATTGAGTTTGTTTTGCCGCAAGGTTCTTCCTTATCGCAAACAACAGAAACTGTAATGCTGGCGCAACGTATGCTGCTTACATTTCCCGAAGTGAAAATGGTAGTAGGTAAAACCGGCGCTGCTGAAGTAGCTACTGATCCTATGCCGCCCGAAGCATCGGATTTAATGGTGATTTTAAAAGATAAAAAAGAATGGAAAACAACCGGTGATTTTTATGAACTGGCAGATATGATGGGCGAAAAACTATCTGCCATACCCGGCGTTATTGCAGAGCCAAGTCAGCCTATACAAATGAGGTTTAACGAAATGATGACAGGTATTCGCCAGGATGTTGCCATTAAAATTTTTGGTGAAAATTTAGATAGCCTTGCTAAATATGCTGATAAAGTTGCGGGTGCCATCAGGAATATAAAAGGCATAACACAGCCACAGGTTGAACGTATTGATGGGCTGCCGCAAATTACCATTGAGTACGACCGGGCAAGACTGGCCGGTTATGGATTAAATATTGAAGACGTAAACCACGTTATCAGTACAGCTTTTGCAGGCCAGGTTGCAGGATCAGTTTATGAGAATGAAAGAAAATTTGATCTGGTGCTGCGGCTTGATAGTATGTATCGAAGCTCAATAGAAGATGTAAGTAATTTATACATACCCATGAAAGATGGTAACCAGATTCCATTATCGCAGGTGGCAACTGTTTCTTTTAAAACCGGGCCTGCACAAATAAGCAGGGAAGCAGGTAAACGCAGGGTGTACATCAGTTTTAATGTAAGCGGCAGAGATGTAGAGAGTGTTGTAAAAGATGCACAAAAAATATTGAGCGAAAAAGTAAAATTGCCTGTGGGATATTATTATACCTACGGTGGCGCCTTTGAAAATTTGAAAAAAGCATCGGCACGTTTAATGATTGTTGTGCCGGTAGCATTGCTGCTGATATTTTTTATGTTGTATCTCACATTTAAATCTTTAAAAGATGCACTACTGATTTTTACAGCCATCCCCATGAGTGCCATTGGTGGTGTGCTGGCGCTGCTTATTATGGGTATGCCATTTAGTATTTCGGCAGGCGTAGGTTTTATTGCTTTATTTGGCGTGGCGGTTTTAAATGGCATTGTTTTAATAGGCACTTTTAATCAGCTTAAAAAAGATGGTATAGCCGATGTAACACAAAGAGTTTTTGAAGGGACTAAGATTCGCTTACGACCGGTATTGATGACAGCGGCAGTAGCTGCACTCGGTTTTTTACCCATGGCTTTAAGCAATGGTGCAGGTGCCGAAGTACAGCGGCCACTTGCCACCGTTGTTATTGGCGGATTAATAACCGCTACATTATTAACCTTACTGGTGCTGCCTTGTTTGTACATCATCTTCTCTAAAAAAAATAAGCAATAGGCAATGGGCAATTTGTAAAGAGCAATATGCAAGAGGAGGGTTGAGATTTTAAGTTTATATTTTAAAAAATAATTTTCGACAAAAAAGTATAATTATATAAAAAAGATGGCGACTAAATATTTTAAGGATACAACCGTATATAAAAAAGCATTTTCATTGGCAATGGAAATATTTGAAATCAGTAAGTCATTTCCAAAAGAAGAAAAGTTTTCATTGATTGATCAGGTAAGGCGATCTTCCAGAAGTGTGTGTGCCAATATTGCTGAAGCTTACAGGAAAAAGCAATACCCAGCTCATTTTGTTTCAAAAATATCAGATTCTGATATGGAAAATTCTGAAACTTCTGTTTGGATTGACTTCGCATTTTCATGCAATTATATTGACGCAGATTATCGGCAAAAATTATTAATGCTGAACGAAGAAGTTGGAAAACTATTACACCACATGATTGCTAATCCTGAAAAATATTAAGTATGAACAAATTTAAAAAGAAGTTTATAATAAGCAATTGGCAATTTGCAATAAGTAACTTAACCTTAATAATTTACAAATCGCCGATTGCCATTTGCAAATTGCCAATTGCAAATTACAAATGGATTATTGCTTATTGCTTTTTGCCTATTGCCAATTCTTCAATTGCACAAGATGGAATTGTGAAGAGATTGCCTGTAAGTGAAGTGATAATGATGGCTAAAAACAACCTGCAGTATGGTATAAACAGTCAGCAGGTTGTTAAGGGCCAGGCCCAGATAAAAACTGCCAATCTGTTTCCTAAAACCGGCGTGTTTGCAGAGAATGAAGATCTCAGGCCAAGCGATACCAAAGGCATTTTAAAAGTGGGCATATCGCAAAGTATTGCCTGGCCCGGTTTGTATAAGGCACAGAAAAATTTGTACGGCGAGCAATTAAAATATTATGAAGTAAATACCGCTGCTATTGAAGTGGATATAAAAAGAGATGTACGCACTGTGTATTACCAGCTGTGGTATTTGCTGGATAAGCAACAATTGTATAACCGGTTAGATAGTATTTACAAATCATTAAGCAAAGCAGCCGTGCTGAAGGTTAAAACCGGTGATAGCCGTGGGCTAGACAGTATTGCAGCCAATGTACGAATGATGGAATTGCAGGCATTGCTGCAACAGATTGGCAACGATGTGCAAATTCAACAGCAATCATTAATGCAGTTGCTTAACACACCCGATTTAATATTGCCCATGCAAATACCTTTAGAAAAATTAACTATGCCGGGTGCTGCAAACGACAGCCTGCATCCGTTGCTGGCATTACAATCGCAAAACATTAAAATTGCAAATGCAGGAGTAAGTGTAATAAAAAATGAAAACAAGCCAGAGTTTTCGGGCCGCTTTTTTACGCAGAACTTGTGGGCTGCAAAAGATCCGTTCACCGGTTTTTCTGTAACAGCAGCATTCCCTTTATTTGGTGCAAGTGCTTACCGCAGCAAAGTAAAAGTGGCGCAGGCAGATATGCTGTTGCAACAAAAACAATTTGAGTATGGCAAACAGGTTTTAAATATGCAGCAATTGCAAAGGCTGCAGGAAATACAAAGAAACAGCAGTATGCTTGGTTTTTTTGAAACTGTCGGATTAAAACAGGCTAATGAAATTATCAAAGCATCTTCATTGGCATACCGTGCAGGCGAAATCAGTTTTGCAGAGTTGTCGCAGTTTCTTACACAGGCCATCGAAATACAAAAAAATTATTTAGAAAATCTGAATACTTATAATCAATCAGTAATTCAGTACAATTATTACATCAATCAATAAAAAATAAAATGATGACAAAGTTTTTATTTACAATAGCAATTTTTGCCAGTCTTGTTTTTGCTGTTTCCTGTGGCAATAAAGGCAGTGGAGATACTGCTGCAACTGAAGAAGCAAAACCCGAAGAAGGAAAAAAGGATGAACATGAAGATGAAAATCCCAACATGGCTACATTAACCGATGGGCAAATGAAAAGTATCGGTGTAGAATTAGGTACTATCGAACAAAAACAATTAACTGCATCTGTTAAAGCAAACGGTGTACTTAAAGTGCCCAATCAAAATAAAGCCAGTGTAAATTCAATTTACAGCGGGGTTATAAAATCGTTGCTGGTGCAGCCTGGCAGCTATGTTAAAAGAGGACAAACAATTGCAACGGTTGCCAATCCGGAATTTATACAGGCACAAAGCCAGTACCTGAATGTGAATGGAAAAATTGCCTTTGCAGAATTGGAAGTTAAAAGACAAAAAGAATTGAATGCGGGCAATGCCGGAGCATTAAAAAATCTTCAATCGGCCGAAGCAGAATTAAGAAGCCTGCGTACAATGCGATCAACCCTTGCACAACAGATACAATTAATGGGTATCAATCCTGCCCGGATTTCTGGCGGTAAATTAATTTCTGTACTTGCTGTAACAAGCCCCATCAACGGTGTGGTAAGCGATGTGCTTGTAAAAATGGGCAGTTATATAGATGTAACTACAGCAGTTGCAGAAATAGTTGATAACAGCCAGTTGCACCTTGATCTGTTTGTTTATGAAAAAGATTTATCTAAATTAAAAAATAACCAAACCATACATTTTACAGTTACCAATAATCCCGGCAAAGAATATGATGCACAGATATTTTCTCTGGGTTCATCTTTTGAGGGCGAAAGCAAAGCAGTTTCCATTCATGCAAAAGTGCTGGGCGATAAAACCGGATTGATTGATGGTATGAATGTTACGGCGATAATCAGTTTAGAACAAGCTACCGTAACTGCAGTACCCAATGATGCGATTGTAACAGTTGATGGTAAGGATTATATTTTTATGCTAACCGATAACCATGCAGGCGAAGCACAAAACAATGAAGCAAAAGAAAGTTTACAGGCATCTAAAAATGCAGCAGCAGAAAAGCAACCTGTAGAAAACGAAAAAACTTTTGAACGGATACCGGTAGCAAAAGGAACAACAGATATTGGTTATACAGAAATTACATTATTGAAAGAGATACCCAAAGATGTAAAGATTGTAGTAAAGGGAGCATTCTTCATATCGGCAAAAATGACCAATACCGAAGGCCATCACGATTAAAATAATTGCATGAAATTATATACAACCATGCCAAAAGCTTTAAAGCCATTTTACAGAGATGAGCTGCTGCTGTCAAAAAAAGAATTTGATAAAAAACATTACCAGCAAAGCTGGCGGCACCTGGAAAGGGCACATATACTGGGCCAGCCATATCCGTTAGCGCACACTGCTGTGCATTGGAAAATGTTAGGCTTTGGTATTAAAATTAAAAATGGCAAAGAAATTATGGGGCAAATTCCTAGGTTGTTGCTTGGCGGCGTAAAATCATTTGTTGGTAAAATACCAATTGGCAATACGGGAGGGGCAAATGTGCCGCCCTTGCTGCCAATGCAAATACCGGACGACCTTGCAGTAATCATCAATAATGTAAAACAAAAAGAATAGCCAAATAATTTCAACATTAATTGCTTCTGATTTTAATAACTAAATTTGTATTTGATAATTAAAAAATAAAATCATGTTTAAAAAACTAATCATTGCTGTACTTGTTTTTACAGCCATAGGCAACAAATCATTTGCCATTGATAAAAAACCTTTATCAGATTCTACCATTACCATAAAAGTAAAAGGTGTTACCTGCAGCAACGACTTAAAAACCCTTGCTGATAATGTAAAGGAATTAAAGGGTGTAAGTGATTGTAAACCCGGCAAAATGGGGCCTACATCCGTTTTTAAAATAACCTACAACCCTGCACTGGTAAGCACCAAAGAAATTTACAAGGCCATTGAAAATACCGGTGGTTGCAGCGATCCCAACGACAGACCTTACAAAGTAAAAACCAATTAATGCTGAGGATTATTATTTGTTTGGTTTTATTGATGCCTCTATACTGTGCTGCGCAAACTGTTACAGGCAGTGTTGTTGATGCAAAAGGCAAACCTCTTTCGGGAGCATCTGTTGTTTGGCTTAACAATAAAAAAGGCATTACCGCTAAAGAAGATGGCAGTTTCAGCATAAAAAAAACAGCAACAGATAACTTGCTGTTAGTAAGCCACAGCGGCTACACAAAAGACACCATTGATGTAAGCAATATGGATACGGTATTATTTGTGCTGAAAGAAATAGGCAATCTGCAGGCTGTAGTGGTTAGTGCCGAAAAGCCGGGCACGGTTATGTCGAATCTGAGCCCGGTTAAAATGGAAATACTTACTTCAACAGAACTTAAAAAATCGGCCTGTTGCGATCTGGCTGGTTGTTTTGAAACACAATCGTCTGTTCAGCCACAAACAACAAACATCATCACCAATGCAAAAGAATTAAGGATACTTGGTTTGTCGGGTGTGTACAACCAGGTATTGATTGACGGATTTCCGATGATACAAGGATTGACATTTACTTATGGCATCAGTGGTATTCCCGGTACATTGGTTGATAATATTTATATTTCAAAAGGCGCCAACAGTGTGTTGCAGGGGCATGAGAGTATCAGCGGACAAATTAATGTAGAAACTAAAAAACCCAATGCATCGGAAAAGTTATTTGCCAATGTTTACATGAATAGTTTTTTAGAAAAACATGTGAATCTTACTGCCAATTTTAAAAAAGGTAAATGGCATAACTTACTTGCTTTTCATACGGTGCAATCTGCCAATAAAATTGACAGAGACAAAGATGATTTTTTAGATCTGCCCTTGCTTACCCGGTACATGATTATGAATAAATGGAAAGTGGGTAAAGAAAATGACTGGGGCTGGAGCAGCGAAATTGCTGTGCGTTTTTTAAACGAAAACCGTGTTGGCGGACAAAGATTTTTTAACCCCGGTGAGCATAAAGGCAGCAGCACGGTTTATGGCAACACGGTAAAACTTAACCAACCCGAAATGTGGGCCAAAACCAATTACCGTTTTAATGATGTACACCGCCTTACGCTGTACGCATCGGGCTTTCATCAAAATCAACAATCATTTTTTGGTTCGCTATCTTACAAAGCAAAACAAACCAATGCTTTTATAAACCTGCAGCATGAATTTAAATATACTGCCAACCATACTTTAAAATCGGGTATCAGTTTTAAGCATCTGGATATTAATGAAGACATTGTTTTTACCGATAACCTCATCAACAGAAATTATGGTGGAAAATATAACCGCAATGAAAACATTGTAGGTTTGTTTACAGAAAATACCATGACTTTTTTTAAGGGCAAACTAACCTGGATAGCAGGCATAAGGGCCGATAATCATAACCAGTTTGGCTGGAACGTTACGCCAAGAACATTGCTGAAGTACGACCCTACAAGTAAGCTCACCATCCGTGCAAACATTGGCACGGGCTGGCGTACTGTTAATTTCTTCAGCGAAAATATTGGCCTGCTGGCAAGCTCACGTGATATTGTTTTTGTGGAAGCATTAAAACCTGAAAAAGCTTTGAACATGGGAATTAATGTTACTCATAAATTTGAAAGTAAAATTATTTCGGGATACATTAGCCTGGATTATTACAGAACCAGTTTCAGCAACCAGATTTTTCCGGATTATGATACCGATCCAACCAAAGCATTTGTAAAAAACTTTACCGGTAAAAGTGTGAGCAATGGTTTTCAGACAGATTTTTTTATAAAATTGCACAAGCGGTATGAGTTTAAGGCAGGCTATAATTTTTTAGATGTTTATAGAGAGAGCAATGGTAGTAAAGAAGTGTTACCTTTTAATCCACGCCATAAAGTGCTAACCACATTTGGTTACAAACCAGTTAGTAATAAATTTCATGCAGATGTAAATATTCATTGGTTTGGTGAGCAGCGTTTGCCCAATACAAAATCAAATCCGGTTGCTTACCAACGGCCCGATTTTTCGCAGAATTACACCACTGTAAATGCACAGTTTACTTATCTTTTTAAAAATTTTGAAGTGTACACCGGCTGCGAAAATATTTTCAACTTTCGCCAATACCAACCCATCATCAGTTGGCAGGATCCTTTCAGTCCGTACTTTGATATTTCATCTGTATGGGGCCCAACCAGAGGCAGAGAGTTTTATATGGGTGTACGATGGAAGCTGAAATAGAATTTATAAACTTTTCAAAGCCGCAATCATAGCAATGGGGTCAGCCGCTTTAAACACTGTACTGCCTGCAACCAATACATCTGCACCAGCATCAATAATTGATTTTGCGTTTTCTAATGTTACACCGCCGTCAATTTCAATTTTTACTTTTAATGATCGTTCATCAATCATTTTTCGCAATTGTTTTATTTTAATTAATGTATGAGGAATAAATGATTGGCCGCCAAAGCCCGGGTTTACACTCATCATACAAACCATATCAATATCAGCCAGTATATCTTTTAATGCTTCTACCGGTGTATGCGGATTGATTGCAACACCAGCCTGCATACCCAAACTTTTTATTTGCTGAATGTTGCGGTGTAAATGTGGGCAGGCTTCAATATGTACCGATAAAATATCGGCACCCGCTTTTTTGAATGCTTCGGCATAGTTACCCGGTTCTTCAATCATTAAATGCACATCGCATATTTTGTTGGTGGCTTTTCTAAAAATCTCTACAAACATCGGCCCATAACTTATGTTGGGTACAAAGCGGCCATCCATAATATCCAGGTGATACCAGTCGGCCTGGCTTTCATTCATCATTTTACATTCGGCTTCTAAATTCAAAAAATCAGATGCTAATAAGGATGGAGCGATGATGGGCATGTTTTAGGTTTAATGGTTTAATGGTTTAATGGTTTAATGGTTTAATGGTTTAATGGTTTAATGGTTTAATGGTTTAATGGTTTAATGGTTTAATGGTTTAATGGGCGTGGTAAAGTTAATCATAATTGTAAGCATGATAAAGGCATAACAACAAACAATTCAACAATATAACAATTAAACAATGCAACAATTTATTTTACCCTTAATCTTTCCAATGCATCCTTCGCCTCCACATAATCCGGTGCATACATCAATGCTGTTTTATATTCTTCCATGGCATCGGTTGGTTTATTTAATTTTTCCAAACATCGGCCAAGCCAGTAATATCCTTCATCAAAATTATTTTGTAGCGTAACAGCCTTGTCTAAAACTGTTATGGCATCTTCATATTTTCCCAAATCATACAGGGCAATTCCTTTTTCACGGTAAGCAAACATGTGGCGGTTATCAAGGTTCAGGCATTTATCAAAAAATGCAATCGCATTTTTTTTATCGCCGGTAAAATTGTAGTACAGGCCTTTAATAAATAGTGCTTCTTTTTCTGTTTCTGGCAGTTTTGTTTTTATTAAAGCATCAGCAATCAGCAACGCCCTTGCATTTTTTGTTTGAGCATATAAAGAACCCAGCAAAATTAAATAGCGTGGCGATGGGTTTAATCGCAGCGCCCTTTCAAATGATTTGATGGCGTTGAGTGTGTCTTCATTTTCAAAATGTAAAGTTGCTTGTATATCCCAGAGTCTGGCATTTAAACTATCGGTTTGTAAAGCTTCATTTGTGGCAGCAATTGCCTTGTCAAAATCGGCACTGTCGCGGTAAAACTGTATCAGTTCTTCTTTTAATGAAAATATTTCAGGAAATTTTTCAATAGAATCTTTTAATATTTTTTCTCGGGCAAAAGCAGTTTCAGAAATGATTTCACTGCTCTGTTTTGCATGATCCTGATTATTGCAGGATATGATTATAGTCAGCAAAGTAAAAGAAGCAAGTATTAATTTCATCATGCTGCAAAATTAAGTACTGCCGGCATTAAGTACATGACAATTTCCTGACAATATAAAATTTAACATCTGCTACTTTTGCAATTGAAAATATAATAACATGAAAAAAATAATTTTTGCTGCGGTTTTGGGTATAGCTGTAATTTCCCTGGTTTCTTTTAAAAAGAATACGATCAATAGCGATAAAACTCCTACCAATGATTCACTTTTGTTTGAAGGTGAAAAACATTTTGCCAACATGCAGCAGCTTACTTTTGGTGGTGATAATGCCGAAGCATATTTTAGCTTTGATGGAAAGTATATTGTTTTTCAAAAAACATATGCAAAAGAGGGGATTGAGTGCGACCAGATTTATGTTGGAAAAGTGCCGGCTACCGGAGAAAAATTTGAATATAAAAGAATCAGCAACGGTAAAGGCAGAACAACCTGCGGTGCTTTTTTAAAAGACGGTAAGCATGTGGTTTTTGCATCCACTCATTTAGGTGCAGATAAATGCCCACCCACACCAGACAGGGCAAAATACGGCAACAAATACATCTGGCCATTGTACAGCAGCTACGATATTTTTATGGCCGATCTGGATGGTAATATCGTTAAGCAATTAACCAACAGTAAAGGTTACGATGCAGAAGCAACCATATCTCCCGACGGAAAAAAAATGTTGTACACCAGCACAAAAGATGGTGATATTGATTTGTATATTATGAATTTAAAAACAGGCAAAGAAAAAAGAATTACCAGTGCATTGGGTTATGATGGTGGCGCCTGGTTTAGCCCCGATGGAAAAAAAATAATCTGGCGTGCAAGCAGGCCAAAAACAGAAGCTGAAATAAAAGAGTACAAAGAATTATTGGCCGAAAATTTAGTTGCACCAACCAATATGGAAGTGTTTACCGCCAATGTTGATGGCAGCAATGTATTGCAGGTTACCGGTTTTGGTAATGCAAACTGGGCGCCGGCTTTTATGCCCGATGGCAAAAGAATAATTTTTGCAAGCAACCACCAAAGCAAAAGGGGTTTTCCGTTCAACCTGTTTATTATAAATGAAGATGGCAGCAACTTACAGAAGATATCTGCAGAAAAATCTTTTGATGCTTTTCCAATGTTTAGTTCTGATGGAAAGAAAATAATTTTTTGCAGCAACCGTAATAATGGTGGCACCAGAGATACCAATATTTTTATAGCAGATTGGGTGGAGTAGTGAGGTTAATTAGTTAATCCCTTAATTGGTTAATCCGTGGAGACTTCAATATTGGTAAAGCTGTTTAAATAATTCGGGCTCTTAACAATTAACGTATTAACGTTTAAACGAATTAGCATTTCTTCACCTCGGCCCTAGTTCTATAACTTCTGCATCTTTCATTTCTTTTCCATCAATAACAAAACGGATGATGGTACGTACTTTATGCCAGCCCTGTTTACCGGCAGCACCGGGGTTCATGTGCAGGCAATTCAGTTTATCATCGTACATAATTTTTAAAATGTGAGAATGGCCGCTGATGAAGAGTTGTGGCCGGTGAATCAATATTTCTTTTTTTGTTTCGGGATTATATTTTGGCGGATAGCCACCAATATGTCGCATCATTACTTTTACGCCTTCGCACATAAAAACTAACTGCTCCGGAAATTCTTTTCGTATGTCCTGGCCATCAATGTTTCCATAAACTCCTTTCAAACTTTTTTTGGTACTTAATTTATCAGCTATTTCAATAGTTCCAAAATCACCCACATGCCAAACTTCATTACAATCTTTAAAATGTGTAAAGATGTTTTCATCCAGGTAATGATGTGTATCAGCAATTAATCCAATCCTTGTCAAGTTTTGTATATTTATTAAGTGTAAATTTACGCTACAAATTTAACGAATGCCTTTTCACCGCAACTTTACTTACTACATTGATAAGCGCAACTGGAAATATTATTTTTTGCTGGCTTCGCTTGCACTTTGCGTCAATTAAAAATGTTTTAAACCTGAAAGTTTTTCATTCTTAATTTTTCATTTTTAATTATAAAACATGGCCCACTATCATACATTAGGAAGCATTCCCCACAAACGGCATACGCAGTTTCGCAAGCCAGATGGAGAATTGTATTCCGAGCAACTTTTTTCTACCGAAGGTTTCAGTAACGATTATTCAATTCTGTATCACAATCACCCGCCTACAGAGATTATTAAAACCGATGATCCGGTAAATGTGCAGCCCAGGGTTGCCGAAGAAAAAATGCTGAAACACCGCAGCTTTGATGGCTTTAACATTAAACCAGAAAAAGATTACCTGCAAAGCCGTAAAGCCGTGCTGGTAAATAACGATTGCCATATTGTATTGGCTGCACCGCAACAAAGCATGGCAGATTATTTTTACAAAAACGCCGATGCAGATGAAATGATTTTTGTACATGAAGGCAGTGGCGTTTTAAAAACACAATATGGTAATTTAGATTTTGCCTACGGCGATTACCTGGTTATTCCACGGGGCAGTATTTACCAGATAAGTTTTGCAACAGAAAATAACCGGTTGTTTATTGTAGAATCTTTCAGCCCCATACGCTACCCAAAAAAATATGTAAGTAAACTTGGCCAGTTGATGGAGCATTCACCTTTTTGCGAAAGGGATATTCGCCAGCCCAAAAATTTACAAACAATAGATGAAGCCGGCGATTTTTTAATTAAAACCAAAAAGAAAGGTGTTTTGTACGGTCTGCATTATGCACATCATCCTTTTGATGTGGTAGGCTGGGATGGTTGCTGCTACCCGTTTGCTTTTTCTATTCATGATTTTGAACCCATAACCGGTCGTGTACACCAACCACCTCCTGTACACCAAACTTTTGAAGCCAATAATTTTGTGGTTTGTTCTTTTTGTCCACGATTATTTGATTATCATCCGCAGGCAATTCCTGCACCATATAACCATAGTAATATTGATAGTGATGAGTTATTATATTACGTAGATGGCGATTTTATGAGCCGTAAGCATGTTACCCGTGGCATGATAACGCTGCATCCTGCAGGCATACCGCATGGGCCACACCCCGGAGCGGTTAAAAAAAGTATTGGTGCAAAAGAAACCAAGGAGCTTGCTGTGATGGTAGATACTTTTCATCCTTTACAATTAACGGCAGAGGCATTGGAAATTGAGAATGAAGGTTATGTTATGAGTTGGGCCGAATGAAATTTCTGATGGAATAGTTTTTATTAAAATTGCTTAATTATAAAAATTACTTAAATTGGCATAATAAAACCAGATAACAATATGATACAATTTAATGAAATTAAAACCGGCGATTATTTAATTGCTGATAATGATGGCGATAAAAAGCAAGGCGAAGTAACCAACCTGAACGGTAACGAAAAACAGGTTTGTGTAAATACCGGCGCACAGGATTTTTGGTACGAAACCAGCCAGTTAAGTGCTATTCCGCTTGATGATGAGCAACTGACCAAACTTAAATTTCATAAACAGGAAAATGAAGATGGAACGGTTAAGTATATGAAAGGAGCTTTCAGGATGATGTTGCCGGCAAAAGATGATTTTAGTAAATTTGAGGTTTGGTACCGCGATGAGCATCGTAAAATTATGCAGCCCATCCATGTGCACCAGCTTCAAAATCATTTTTACGATATGACGAAAGTTCATTTAAACGATGAATCGTTTGATTAATAAATTTTAAGATTATAAAAAGGCCTCAGCATCAAAAACTGAGGCCTTTTTTATAAATTTCTTTAAATGATTATAAAATGCTCATTTTGATTTTTTAATGTTTTTGGGAGATATTTCGAAAATCTGACCTTTTTTACCCCTCATTCCAATTAAAATTTCCAATTTTTAGCTTTTTTTGTGGAAAACCCTGTGAATTGTTGGTAATTCAATTCCTTTTTTGCCATTAATTAAATAATAACTCCTATCTTTGCGCTCCAAAAATTATGGCTAAACAGGCACTTATTAAACAAGATGGAGTAATAATTGAAGCGTTGAGCAATGC
>JAYURR010000090.1:0-5014 GCA_043756605.1 Chitinophagaceae bacterium | reverse complement strand
GGGATCAACATAATCCCTGGTTTTTGTAACAGACATAAAGCCTACATCTTTAATATAGTCCTTAAATGCAGGCCTTGATACTGTATCGCCAAAAGGATTTTTAACCACGATCGGGAACAAGGTAATCCTGTTCATTTCCTTAGTGCCCTTCATTTGTTTTTTAAGCTTCTGGGCGGCAATACTTTCGTTTCCGCTAAAATTAACAGAGCTTACTTTTACTTTACTTCCTTTATTAATTATAAAAGTTAAAGCAACAGAGTTATTCGTTGCAGGTACAATTTCTTCCTTTAACTGTATATCTACATTACGAAAACCTTTGCCGTAATAAAATTTGCGAATAGCTTCAATAGCACTCAGTTTCATATTCTCTGTAACCACCCTGTCTTTTGCCAGGCCTAACTTAGGCTCCAGGTCATCTCTTTCGCCTTTTTTAATACCCTGAAATTTAAAACTCGCTAAACGAGGCCTTTCGGTAATAGCCAATTCTACATACAAATCTTTTCCATCTAACCTGATAAAAGAAATTTCAACATTTGAAATAAGGCTTTGGCGCCAAAGTTTGGCAATGGCTTTACCAAAAACATCAGTACCGGGAATGGTTACTTTATCGCCAACGGCAAGGCCTGATATAGAAATGATGAGATTTGCATCAAAAGCTTTAGAGCCGGTAACATTAATACCTGCAATGTTATATTCCTTTGGTATTTTAGAGTTAAATATTTCAACTAAAGCCGGGTTAACTGAAACCGGGATCGAATCCTGGGCCAAAACAAACTGGTTGCTTAATAAAATAGTAGTAACAATAAAAATTCCTTTGTAAATCCTCGTCATCAGTTTGTTTTTAACGTGCGGCAAATTAAGCCCAATAATCAAAATTATTTGTTAACCTCATCCTAAATCATTTGCTATTATGACTTAAAGCGTGCAATTTTTACCTGTTTATTTTTTAAAGAGATCTTTAACCAGTGGTTTCTTCATCTCTTACCTGCTCACCGGTTTTACCAAAACGGCGTTCCCTGCCCTGGTAATCTAAAATGGCCGCATACAAATTTTCTTTTCTGAAATCGGGCCAAAGTGTATTGGTAAAATACAGTTCTGAATAAGCAAGCTGGTATAATAAGAAATTACTTATCCTGTATTCGCCACTTGTTCTTATCATAAGTTCAGGGTCGGGAAAATCTTTTGTTGTAAGGTACTGCTGCAGTTTATCCTGTGTTATTTCATTACTTAACAGCTTTCCTTGTTGTACATCGGTTGCAATTTGCTTTACCGCATTCACTATTTCCCAACGGCTGCTGTAACTCAATGCCATTACCAGGTTTAAGCCCGTGTTCACACTGGTTTCATTCAACGCTTCCTTTAGCTCATTTTTAGCAGCATCGGGCAGCATGTTAATATCGCCAATCACATGCAGTTTAATATTGTTTTTATTGAGTGTTGGTACTTCATTATGGATGGTATCAACCAACAGTTCCATCAGCCCCGATACTTCATATTGGGGCCTGTCCCAGTTTTCGGTACTAAATGCATAGAGGGTAAGATATTTGATCCCTAATTCTGCTGCGCCTTCTACAATATTACGCACACTTTCTACTCCATGCAAATGGCCATACAGGCGGTCTTCGCCTTTTTCTTTTGCCCATCTTCCGTTGCCATCCATAATAATAGCAATGTGCCTTGGCAAACGCAGTATATCTATATTATCCTTAAGGCTCATAAAACACTAAAAATGAGTAGTCAGGCACAGGGCCTGACTTGGGGGGGCAAAAGTAATAAATTTTAGTTGGAATATACATTTTAGGTAAAATCTTATAGCTTTATAAGCTTCCCAGTAAACTCAGCCCCCTCCACTTCCAGCCTGTACCAATACAAACCAGCGGGCATATGAGCAAGGCTAAACTGCTTTACATTTTTAAATATGGCTATGGTATTGCCCCAGGCGTTTAATATATTCACCTGGTTTATACTGAGTTCAACCCCGTTTTGACTGCAGGTAAAAATACCGTTTGAAGGATTGGGATATAATAAAGGGACCACCTTTATTCCGGTTATTACAGTACCGCTGGCGCAGGCCTGTTTGGCTTTCATAAATTTTTCATCGTCGCCAAGCCGTTTGGTGACTGTACAATTTAAACCATTCGTTAAAGCAACAACTGCATTTGGCGAAGTGTAACCGGGCAATTCAACTACCCTTTGGTTATTATATGACCAGGTTTTACCCACATCGGTAATCTCCCATTCAAACTCACCGGAATTAGCTTCTGCCGTTAATTGGGTAATACAATTGCCATTTTTAGTTATGGTTGAAATGGTAAAACGTGCATTATTGCATGGCAATGGCTTAGCTGCAGCATACCATAAATAATTACTGATGTTGGAAAATATCAAATCATAATTTCCTTTTTTGGTTACCCGGTAAAATTTACCACCGGCATCGCCCGGAACTTCTATATAAAACAATGCAGAATCGTTAAGGGATGCAAATTTTGCTATTACTGTTTTGCCGTTATTATCTTGTATGGCAAATGCATTATTTATTTTTTCTTCAGATGCAAAACCCGCTCCCCCGGGATTACTGTTACCCAAACTGAAATATATTTTATTGATCCCAACGGGCACATAAAAATATCCCGGCATGGCAATATTGTCTTTATATACTTCAGTTGCCTTACCAAAAAAAGCTCCGCTTTTATAAAAAATATTTTTATTGGTATTGATATCCAGTTCTACTGAAGATTTGTATTTAGAACTTACCGTCATTTTATAATTGCCTGCTGCCGGTAAATTGATTGTTAAGCTTCCTGCCTTTGCATTTCTATCTAATGAAAAATCTTTAATAATATCTACGGTTTTACCGGTTGATTCCACTGTAAAGTTTAAGTAACCTTTACCCGGCATATCAAATGCAGGATTATAATTAATTGTAAAACTTCCAGCAGCCGGCGCTTTAATAAAAAACTCACAACGGTTATAATAATCCATCCCGTTGGTGTAATTCAATTTCACTGTTATTTGTTTTAACGGCTCAATTGATGCTGCATTAAACTGCCCTCCAATAAATTCAGCGGTTTCAAATTTATATGCATTGATGATATTATTATAACGGGCAACATCGTTAATAAAATTATTTTCAATTTCGGCTGATGTAATTAATGGCAGGTTTCCATTTTGATAAGCCGTGCCATTTGTATAATTGTATTGCTGATAAAAAGTGCTGCTGTTAACATACCCCGCACAAATACCTGCAATTAAATAATAACTGTTTACCACCTGCATTTTATTCATTTTGGCCAGGTAAATACACAATGCAGCAGCCTTTTCTTTTTTTACTTCTTTCGAACGTTGATCTCCTGCCCAGTCGTAGTACAGCACCATATAATGGAGGTAAGCTTTTAATTCACGCAGTCTTTCTTTTACAATTTCGGGTTCCTGTTGAATTTTTTGTTCAGCCTCAATAAGTTTTTGAAAGTATAAGGCAAGTTTATACCTGTTTGAAATGCCACCTGCCATTTTTTTATTATCAGTCCATAATTGCAACAGGTTTAAAATAGTTTTACCCCCTGCCCCAAACATATTGTCACAAAATTCCTGCAGTGTATTGTCCACTTCAATATTATCCTGTAAGCTTTTCTCCGCAGCCAATAAAAATGGCAGGCTTGCAAATTTTGCAGGCGAAGCTTCCCATATCAAACCCTGGCTGTTATTGTCTTTGGCAACCTGCAATGTATTCTTAAACTCATCCAGGTAAAAATCCGGTGTTTCACCACTCCAGTCGGGAAGATTTAAATAATTGTATTCCGAAATGTTTTTTGTACGGCTGTACCAGCGTTTGCGCAAGCCATTAGTGCTGGTCACATGTTGATATACTTCCGGCACCAACTGAATATCTATTTTACTATTTATTGAAATATTTGCTGAAGGAATATTTGCATGTGTGGAATAAGCATACAACTGGAAACGGGCATTTGTATTTTGAGCTCCTATTTTTTGTGCAGTATAATTTGCTAAGGTAAAATGCTGGTCACTTTCCGTTCCGTAATCATTATTGTTGCAGCCAAGATTATCTTTTGTATTTCCCCATTTTGCGCCATCCGGTACTTCAATACCTATATTAAAATTGCTGTAATTAAAATTGCGGTATTGATTTACATACAGGTTTGTATTTCCTAAAATAGTATTTCGGTACTGTATAAAATTTTGTTCAATGGCATTAGCCCATAGTTGCATGGCTGCGGTATTATTTACATCCGGAACAGAACGTGTTGATACCTGCCGTGAACTATCGTAACATGCAACATAACATGGATTGTTTTGTATGGTTGAAAAATAATTACTGCTCATAACATCGCTGCGGTGCCCTGCAAACCTGTATGCTCCTGTCATGCCATTACGGCGTTGATACAGTGCCCAGCTATGGCCATTTTCACCAAAGTAAGTATCCCATCCGTAACTGCTGTTATTATCCATTACCCAACGGTTATGGCCGCCGCTTATGAACCAGCTGTTATATTTAAACTTTGCTGTGTAGTTGCTGTCAATCTTTTTATAAACTGATGAAAGCGACGGTATAATTTCCCAAACAGATCCGGGCTGGTAGAACCGGAATCCCAGGGTTTGCAGGTATTGATAAATGCCAAAGCAGAGTCCATTATCCTGCGAAGCAGAAAATTTAATAAAATTTATACCATCACTTTCAACCCGGCATGCCTGGTTATGGGTAATTGTTGAGTCGTAAATAAAAATAATACCTGATTGTGGTAAGGTGGAATAAGCCCCAGTTGTAAACCGGCTGCCTGCCATTGCTTTTTGTAAAAGCATAGCAATATCTTCAGTTGTTGATCTTAACAATTGAGAGGATTGAAGCGGGTAACTGACTGTTTGTGCACGGGTAACAAATACACAAAACAGGATTACTGCAGTAATAAAGCATTTGCGAATGAACGCCATAGTTTAGTCGTTAAACTGATAAAAACTATGGTCTCATCACAGAATGAAAAGGATCTTTACTTTGTTA
>JAYURR010000089.1:0-5015 GCA_043756605.1 Chitinophagaceae bacterium | reverse complement strand
CTTATACCCACCGCCGCCCACACCGATGCCGATATTGACGAAACACTAAAAGCATTTGAAGAAACAAAAAAGAAATTAGATGCCGGTGCTTACAAAGCCTTTGATATACCGGATATGGCGGAAGCGAATTAAGAAGAAAATTTTATAAATTAAAATCCCATCTGCCTTTGGCAAATGGGATTTTTTATGGGCCAGGGTTTTGGAATGCTATTTGGCTGCGGTGGCGTCGCACTCTTGTACAGGAAATCTTTATTGGGCTTTTATTGAAGCGGAGATTGTTTGAACGGGGATTGGGGTGGATTGATAGGATTGGTTTGATTATTAAAAAAACCTTACTTTACATTAAACAATCAATTTGTATAATTTAGTATTTAAAATCAATACAGAACCATTTGCCTTTGCAGGTATTTCGCCCAAAGCCCGCTGCCCGCCGTTGTCTAGTATGCAGCACAAGCCGTACCAACAACACTACACAATTTTAATTTCCCAAATCAGCATGCCCATAATTACCACCAAATTGTTTGCACCATACCATTACGTATCGGTATTGTGTAATGGTGGTGGGTGCTGCAATATTCCAGCTTTGTGCGCCAGATCGTTGGCTTAGCGTAGCTACTTCCAATGCGGTTGATATACTGCTGATACTGTTTGTAAGATATATTCTGAGGTCGGGCGCATTCGATACAGAAAAATCTGCACTGGTTTGGAGCTTAAGTACGTTATTTTCTATTTTTAATTTTGCTTTGCCCTGGCTTCCCATATTTCCAAAATTACCCATGCGGATTACTTGCACCATTACCGCTGCACTTTGTATATTGCCACTGGCCGCAGCAATATTTGCTGTACCGTAAGCCTTACCAGTTACTAAACCCATATTATTTACTTCTACCAAACTACTGTTATTGGTGGCCCAGGTAAAAGCAAGTCCGGGTATTACCTGGCCAACAACATTCCTGCCTTCGGCTGTTAAAGTAGTTGTTTGGTTTAGTATTATTTCCTGAACACCGCCACTTACATTTGTTATATTAACAGTAGCCAGTTGGTTATTATTTATCACAACAGTAAGTAAGGCCGATGCTACAATACTGTTATAAAACGCTTTTATTTCTACCTGGCCAGAAGCCAGGCCTGTAACCAGCCCCTGGGCATTTACTGTGGCCACTGCTGAGTTGGTACTTATCCACGAAACACTTGCCGGTACTGCAGCCTCCAAGCCTGTATTATTATAAAATTTTAACGTAAACTGAGCCGTGGCTCCAATTAATATACTGTTGTTTACCGGGCTAATAACTAACCGTTCTGGTATTAGTGCTGGCGCCACATCGGCTGATTTTTTACAAGAGCATAATAAGCTTATAATTACTGCGACACCAAGTATTTTCCTGATCATATTTTTTATTTAATAAACAATTAATAAAAGTAAATACGTAACTCATTGTTGAAGCGTTGCAGAAATTTTTATTTATTGTAAAAATTTTTTTTAGCCCAAAGCTCCACCGTCCGGCTTTGTTTGGTATGCAGCGCTGGTAATGAGCGTTGGGGTACCAACAACCAGCATACTCCTAAAAAATCAGCCTCTTAATGAATTGCCCTGCCCTTTCCACAGGATGCTGTGCACAGAGCAGGGATAAAATCAGCACTCGTAATGGTGCTTTAGCTCAACAGTATTTTTTGGCTAAGTCCCGCAAAGCCTAATAAACCCCATCACCGCCCTGAAGGGCGGGGCAATTGATATATAAGTCTTTTATTTTTTTAAAATAAATTTGCATCATAAACAAAATGAAAAAACATGGAAAACATACAGATAGAAAAAATATACAACGCCCCCATTGCATTGGTTTGGCAGGCTATTACCGACCGTGCCATGATGAAAGCATGGTATTTTGATTTTGCCGAAGATTTTAAACTGGAAACTGGTGCTGTATTTGAATGGAGAGCCGGCGATACGGAAAACAATCAATGGCTGCACCAGGGCAAAATGCTCGAAATAATTCCAGAAGAAAAGCTGGTGTATAGCTGGGAATACCCGGGCTATTCAGGTTCATCAATTGTGAGTTGGGATCTTTTAAAAACAGATGAAAACAAAACCAAAGTAACACTCACCCACGAATTCACTATTCCTTTCGACAACAATGTGCCAGCATTAAAAAGAGAAAATTTTGAAATGGGCTGGAATCATATCATCAATATTTCGTTGCAAGATTATTTAAATAAGCATTAATTTACAACTGCATGTTTGGTTAAACATTAAGCTTATCCGCTTAAACATCATTTGCCTTTTAATAAATTATACCGATATGAAAAGGAATAAATTTATCGCCTCTTTTTTAGCAATGCAGCTACACCAATGCTGGCTTTTTCTAAAATACAAAACAGCATTGTAAGAAATGACAAAGGTTTTAAAACAAATACCGGCGAAGGCCGTATCCACGGGCATATAAAATTGAAAGGTGTAAATGCCAATGTATTGGATGTAAAAGTATCTGGCAGCGATACGGATGGCGATCTGGCGGTTTTTGAACAAACCTCATTAAGGCAAGGCACAGGTTTCGCCAAAAGGAAAAATGACCGTAACCATGGAGCCTGCCGGAAAACTGGAAATTTTTTTTGTAACCATGGCTGCATTGGATCATGAACCTACCGCTGTAGAAATTGCAAAAATATTTGCTGATAATGAAATGCAGATTGTGGGGCCACCGCTAAAAATAAATTAACCTGTTAACCGGTTCAATCATTATTGTTATCCGCCATAAAATCAAACATTTCCTCGTTAATTTCTCCTGATTTATCGCATTCGGTTATTTGTGCAAATGCACTGTAAGTAGCACCTATCAGCATTGGTAACGTAAATAATAAGCCAATGCCACAGGGTATAGCACTTACTATAAGAATGATGCCCATCAGTAAAAAGAACCCAATCAATTGCCATAAATTATGCCTGGCTATGCGGCGGCTCATTTCCATAGCAGGCCATGCTTCCATTTTGTAAATAACTATAAAATGAGTTTTAAAAGCCCACAAAGCAGTGATGAATAACAAAGCCACAGTTAAAAGCAGAGACGATACAATAAATTTGCTGTTAAGCAGGTTTAAAAAAGCATCCTTTATTTCCTGCTGCCTGCTAATTGCATCAGTGCCTTGCGATATTTTAAAAAGATGTATAAGCTCTGGTATAAAATTTAAAAAAACAAGTAGGGTAAGTGCTAAACTTGCGACCATTTGTATAAATGTGCTTATTGCAATGGGCTGCAGGTAACCAAAGCCCTTAAACATATCACCAAATTCGGTCCAGCCTTTGCCTTTAGAAATATTCCAGGTAACGTAAACTGCACCTGCCCATAAGCAAGGGCTTAATATCAGGTTGTTTACAATAGCGCCTGCAATGGGTATAAAATCAACAGCTATACTAATAGCAATTGCAATAATACCACCCAATATATAATAACCCAGATGTTTTGAAACCATTGCCCAGCCATCAGATAATGCCAGCCCGATAGAAAAAACAGTTTTATCAGTTTTAAGTTCTTCCAGTGTTTTCATTTAATTTTTTTACTAAACATAGTGCAAAATATCTTTTAAACAAAATCGAAATTTGGCAGACTTGTTTAATTAAGAGGCTGTATAAAAATTCGAATTATTATCACAAAAAAATCTGCATCTTTAAAAAGTAAAAGATTTTACTTTTTACGTGTAACCCATATTTTCTGTTCTCAAAAAATAAAAAATGAACCAGCACATTGCCCATATTGCTTTAGTAGTAAACGATTACGATGAAGCCATACATTTCTACACAAAAAAATTAAATTTTATTTTGCTGGAAGATACCAGGCTGAGCGAATCAAAACGCTGGGTAATGGTAAAGCCTTCAGGCGAAGGCCAATGCTGTTTATTGCTGGCCCAAGCCGCAACTGAAGAACAAAAAAACAGGGTTGGCAATCAAACCGGTGGCAGGGTATTTTTATTTTTATATACTGATGATTTTTGGAGAGATTATAATAACATGCTTCAGCAAAAAATAAATTTTATACGTCCTCCAGCAAATGAGCCTTATGGCACAGTTGCCGTTTTTGAAGATTTATATGGCAACCTTTGGGATTTAATAGAACCAAAAGCTACCGTTGATGTGAACTAAACGTTAAGTAACCATTGATTACCCCCTTAAAAACATAAGTTGGCTGTAATACAAAAATTTCCAAAAAACCCTTTATTAACGGGCATTTCAGCCTCTGCATTTGCTGTTGGGCAAATCAATCTGCATTAAACAAAGGTTTGCATTGCAAACAAAACCGTTTTACTTTTACATCATCAAAGCAATTAACAACCTTTAATTGCAAACAGCACGGATCTGCTCCGCTTCTTTTAATACTTGTTTGCTACCTGAAAAATTTTCCGATTGTTTACTATCAATTTTTTAAACAACAATTATTAGTAATCATTAAATTAAACTTTATGAAACAGATTAAATCAATCATTGCAATCGCCATTTTTTTACTGTTATCTTTTACCAGTGTATTGGCCAGCAAAACACCCAACAGCATTTCTACCTTACCGGTTGAGTTAAATTACATGGGCGTAATTAAAAACCAGCCTTTGTTCCAGCTTAGTTTTTCAGGTTCCGAAGAAGACAATGAATTCAACATTACCATTGTTGATGAAAACGGTTATGTTTTTTACAACGAAAATGTAAAAGGCAAAAAAATTATCAAACAATTTTTATTCAATGCCGAAGACCTGTCAACTGCTAAAATTCATTTTGAAATTACCGGAAAAAAATCGGGTAAAACAGTTGTATACAACATTAACCGACAAACAAAAATTATAGAAGAAATTAACGTTATAAAGTCATAAGCTCTGTTTGAAAACTAATAAAAATGTCCCGTTTAAAACGGGACATTTTTTATTCAAATCAATCAATTTTTATTTATGGAAAAATCCCCAACTCGCTGTAACTGATTGCAACCTTGTTGATGGCGCTAACATACGCTGCAGTACGCATATCGGGTATTTCAGGATTG
>JAYURR010000088.1:0-15120 GCA_043756605.1 Chitinophagaceae bacterium | reverse complement strand
AATGAAATCAATTACAATCGAAGGACAACTGAGGACCGACAGCGGAAAAAAAGCCACCCGCCAACTTCGCTCTCAGAAAATGGTGCCAGGTGTAATTTATGGTGGTTCTGAAGAGATTAATTTCTCTGCTCCGGCAACTGCTTTTAAAGACATCGTTTACACCCCTGAATTTATTCTGGCAAACGTAGTAATCAACGGCAAAAGCTACCGTTGTATTTTAAAAGATCTGCAGTTTCATAAAGTAACAGATCTGTTACTACATGTTGACTTTTTAGAGCTGGTAGAAGACAAAAAAGTTATTGCAACGCTACCACTTCATTATGTTGGCGTTCCGGTAGGTGTAAAAGCTGGTGGAAAGCTGGTACTTAAAATGAAATCAGTAAAGGTAAAAACACTTCCAAAATATCTGAAAGAGCATATTGAAGTAAATATCGAAAAACTGGAGCTGAATGAAAACATACGGGTTGAAGATATACCAATGGATAACATGGAAGTTTTAAACTCACCACGTATTCCTATTGCATCTGTAACCATGACAAGGCAATTGAAACAGGAAGAATCAACTGCTCCTAAAGCCGCTGCTGCACCTGCTGCAAAAGCTGCTGCGCCAGAAGCAAAAAAATAATTACAACAAAATAATATTCAAAAGCCTTTCCGCAACTGGAAAGGCTTTTTTTAATTGGTAAGGTATAGCCATCAAACTTTAATTACCTTTGCCAACCTAAAACTAGTAAAAATGGGAATGGATAAGAATACGGTTATTGGATTTGTGCTGATTGGGGCATTATTAATTGCTATGCTTATGTTTAACAGCAAAAGCAGGTTGGCAAACGAAGGCGATATACTAAAGAAACAAGCAGATTCAATTGCAGCGGCCAAAGCAAAAATTAATCCTGCTTTGGTAATAAAAGATTCGCTGTTTAAAGATTCATTATTAGCAGCAAAACAAAAATTACCCGATGTTTTTATTACCGATACATCAAAGCAAGAACATTTTGATACACTGGAAAATAATTTGATAAAAATTGTATTTACCAGTAAAGGAGGACAGCCTAAAATTGTTGAATTAAAAAATTACAAAAAGTTTGATGGCAGGCCATTGATACTGGCCGACGGTAAATTTAACAAACTTACTTATGCAGTTAATGTTGGAGGAAATGATACAAGACAAACAACCGACATCGCATTTATAAGCAGTAACAAAAAAGTAAACGCCGATAAATCGCAAAGCATATCTTTTATTTTAAAAGATACTACAGGCAAAGAAATTACACACCAATATACATTACCAAACGAAAGTTACCTGGTTGATTTTAATTTATCAATGAGTGGTGCAGATAAATGGATAACAGGAAACAATATTAATTTACTTTGGCAAACCGAAACGCCACAAGTAGAAAAAGATATAAAATACGAAAGAGAACAAACGCATGTGGGCTACCTGGAAAGTGGTAGTTTTGATTATGAATACCTGGGATCGGGCGACGAGAAAAAATTTAATAAACCTGTTGATTGGCTTGCCATAAAACAACAATTTTTTATATCGGCCCTGGCATCAAAAACCAAATTTCAGAGCGCAGATGTAAAATGGGCTTTGCCTGCCGATTCTTTACACATCATTTCTCAAACTACAGCAAACTGCATTTTGCCACTGGGCACAGGCCCTGCCGCAAATGTTGCAATGCAACTATATTACGGCCCAAGTGATTACAATGTTTTAAGCAAGTATAATAACCAGATGGAAAATATTGTACCTTATGGCAGCGGTGTTTTTGCATTTGTAAAATATATTAACCGCCATTTTCTGTTACCGGTTTTCGATTTTTTAAGAAACCATATTGCCAGCATGGGCATGGTAATTCTATTGCTTACACTTTTAATACGTTTGATAACTTCTCCTATTTTATATAAAAGTTATTTAAGCGGTGCCAAAATGAAAGCGCTTAAACCAGAGATAGACAGGTTAAAAGAAAAGCATGGAGATGATAAGCAGGCTTTTAGTATGGACCAGATGAAACTCTGGAAATCGGCGGGAGTAAGCCCGCTGGGCGGCTGTTTGCCGGCCTTGCTGCAGATACCGATATTTATGTCGCTCTATTATTTCTTTCAATCCAACATATCTTTAAGGGGGCAAAACTTCCTGTGGGCAAAAGATCTGGCAGCCTACGATTCAATTGCAACATTACCCTTCTCTATCCCTTTTTACGGAGATCACGTAAGTTTATTTACAATTACAGCAACTTTAACCAGTTTAATTATTTCCATTTACAGTATGAGCAATATGCAGGATAACAATAATCCTGTAATGAAGTACATGCCGTATATTTTTCCGGTAATGTTGTTGGGAGTTTTTAATAATCTGCCTGCGGCTTTAACCTGGTATTATACAGTGTCTAATACCATAACACTCATACTGCAGATTATAATTCAAAAGTATATTATCAACCACGAAAAGATACTTACACAGATAGAAGAAAACAGAAAAAAACCTGTGAAGCAAAGTAAGTTTCAGGAGCGTATTATGGCCATGCAGGAGAATAATAAAAAGCTGCAGGAGGTAAAGAAAAAAGCAGGCAAAAAATAGCATATAGTTAAATATTTCACAACCTGCAGGCGGTAAAGAGCACTGCAGGTTTTTTATTAGTTATAAACACATGTTTGGCACGGGATTTTATTATCTTTAATTAAATACTATTTACAATGAACAATGTCAGGGTTTTTGTTATGTTTTGTGCTTTACTTGGTACTAGTATTGCAGCATATGCACAACGTAGTATTGCAGAAGCTACAATAGTGTATGATATTAAAGCAGACGCATTTAATGGTACGGCAACAAGTACTGTATATTTAAAAGGTAATAATACACGTACCGAAATGTTTAGCACTCTAGGCAAGGAAACTACAATTTTCAATTCAAAAACAAATAGTGCTGTTATTTTAAAAGAGTTTAGTGGCCAGAAATTGATGATCACGCTAACTAAAGAAAATTGGAAAGCAAAAAATATTCAATACAGTAATATTAAATTTGAGCTTACCAACGACACCAAAGTAATTGGTGGCTATAATACTAAAAAAGCTATTGGCAGAATGGCCGATGGTAAAACCTTTGAGGTTTATTATGCTCCTGATTTGGTGCCTTCTAATAAAGAGTATGATCCAACTTTTAATAATTTGCCCGGGCTGGCCATTCAGTATGAAATTGAATCAGGCAAAATTAAATTTAAATACACGCTTTCTAAAATAAACTACGATGCAGTGCAGGTTTCATTGTTTGATTTCCCTACTGCTGGTTACAGGGTAATGACATATGAAGAGAATCAAAATCTGAAAAAAGGGAATTGATAAAATAGAGTACAGTAGAGCTTAATTTTTATAAGCCTTTTATTAATGAGTTTTTATGATAAGCTTTAAGCCTGTATAGCCCTGTTTCATTTCAGGAACAGTATAAACCTGTTTTTGTGGGATGATATAAACTGTATTGCCCTTTTGGTATGTTAGCAGCGAACTGTTTAAATAAGATGTTCCGTTAACCTGTTGGTTAGTCATCAAGCTACCTGTGTATTTTAAACCAGATTTAAGATTAAGAGTAACCGATTTTCTGATAGTATTTCCCGTATTGATGTTGAGGCTTATTTTGGTTTTATTCTTTTTCCCTATGCCTTTGTCTGCCATAGCACTAAAGCCTATGCCACTAAGCATAAGAATAATAAGTATTATTTTGGCCTTTTCTAACATTGGGTATTCATTTTTCTAAACAAATATATCGAAAAAGAATTGGTAATTCAATACCATTCATAAAATCTTTTTACATTTTTTTAACAGATATATCAAATAATGTTAAAAAAAGTTGATTGTTTCTTCAAAACTACTTAATTTACAATAACCTACAGCCCATGAGTAAATTTCCTTACCGTCAGGACAGAGAAGAATTGAAAGCATTACTCCAGCAATTTGATAACCTCAAGGCAGGCAAACCCAACTCATTTATTGAAGAAGATTCTTTTGAACGCATTATTGATTATTTTGACGAAAAAGAACAGTTGAACCAGGCTTTGGAGGCCGCTGCGTATGGGATTGACCAATATCCTTACTCTGCAATGCTGCTTTTGAAAAAAGCAGATATTTTAATCGCTTTACGAAATTACAAAGAAGCCCTGTTTGTGCTGGATGAAGCCGAACTGCTGGATAGCAGGGATACCAATCTTTTTATTTTAAAAACAGATGCTTACCTGGCACTGGATATGCAGCAAAAAGCAGCAGCCGTTTTAGAGGCTGCCATACATGATTTTGAAGGAGAAGAAAAGCTTGACCTGCTTTTTGAACTGGCAGATGTGTACGATGATTATGAAAATTTTGATAAGGTTTTTGATTGCCTGAAAATGATATTGGAACAGGAGCCTAATAATGAAGAGGCACTTTATAAAATCTGTTTCTGGACCGATTTTACCGGCCGAAACGAAGAGGGAATAAAATTGCACCAGCAAATAATAGAAGAATATCCTTTTAACGAACTGGCCTGGTTTAACCTGGCTGCTGCATACCAGGGTTTAAAATTGTACGAAAAAGCAATTGATGCTTATGAGTATGCTATTGCCATTGATGAAAAATTTGATTTTGCCCTGCGTAATATGGGCGATGCCTATATCCGGCTTCGAAAGTATAAAGAGGCAATAGAAGTTTTAGAAAGGGTATTGGAACTGGCCCGGCCCGAAGATGTTATTTACGAAGCCATTGGCCACTGCTACGATAAAATGGGTAATTACGCCCAGGCCAGGTTTAACTACCGTAAAGCCAGCCATCTAAATATTGAAGATACACAACTGAACTACAAGATTGCCTGCACTTACATGAATGAAGGCATCTGGGATAGTGCCATTAAAAATCTGGAGATAGCTATGCGCATTCACAAGCTGCAACCAGAGTATAACCTGGCCATGGGCCAGTGTTATATGGAAATGAATAAACTGGATGACGCCATCACTTACTTTGGTAACGTAGTACGGGTAAGGCCAAAAAATATCAATGGCTGGATAGAATTATTGAAATGCCTTTACAAAGCCGAAATGCTGGAAGAAGCACTGGAATATGCAGGTTTTGCTTTTGAACAAACGGATGGCAAACCCATTTTTCTTTTTTACAAAAGTGCTTTTCTGTACGCTTTGGGAAAATCTAAAGAAGCATTATTGCATTTGGAAACCGGCATGTCCCGCAATCCAAAGCTGATTAAAAAATTTATAGAAATTAACCCTTCAATCCTGCAGGTACAGCAGGTGGTTGATTTGATTGCCCGCTATAAAAAGCGCAACTCACTGTAAGAAAATTCTCTTTTAACAATTTATAGCGTAATCTTTATTGGGCTGCATAAGTTATATTTGCTGCCAATATTTATCAGAATTAAAAATATTTATAAATGAATTTCAATCTTTCTCAAATACCGGAACGTACCCAACAACCCCGTGAGCACGGCATTACCATGGTTATGGATAAAGGCTTAAGTGTACAAGAAGCTAAAAACTTTATGAGCGCTGCATCACCACATGTGGATGTGGTTAAACTTGGTTTTGGTACTTCGTTTGTTACGCCTAATTTAAAAGAGAAGCTGGAAGTTTACCGCTCTCACAACATGCCGATTTATTTTGGAGGTACTTTGTTTGAAGCATTTTTAATAAGAAATCAGTTTGAAGATTACATAAGTGTTTGTAAAGAATTTGGCGTTAGTTATATGGAAGTGAGTGATGGTTCTATTGAAATTCCGCATGCTGAAAAATGTGGTTATATAGAAAAACTGGCTAAAATTGGTGTGGTATTAAGTGAAGTAGGTAGTAAAGATGCAGCACATATTATTCCCCCATACAAATGGATTGAACTGATGAGAGCTGAGCTGGAAGCAGGTTCTACCTATGTGATTGCCGAAGCCCGTGAAGCAGGTAATGTAGGTATATACAGGGGAACCGGTGAGGTAAGAGAAGGTTTGGTGCAGGAAATACTTACACAAATACCCGAAGAAAAAATTATTTGGGAAGCTCCACAAAAAGCACAACAGCTTTACTTTTTGGAACTGATTGGATGTAATGTAAATCTGGGTAATATCGCACCCAACGAAGTAATTCCCCTGGAAACTATGCGTATTGGTTTACGGGGCGATACTTTTCATTTATACCTGGATAAATAAACCGTTTAATGAAAACTTACGGCATTATCGGTTATCCTTTAACGCACTCTTTTTCGCAAAAATATTTTACTGAAAAAATAGAGAGAGAAGGAGTTGCAGATACTGTTTTTCATACATTTCCATTAACAACTATTGAAGAGTTGCCTGCATTGTTAGTTAATTATCCTTCCTTAAACGGATTGGCTGTAACTATTCCTTACAAAGAAAAAGTGTTGCAATACGTTACCAATTTATCTGCAGAGGTAAAGCAGATTGGGGCCGCCAATTGCATCCGAATAAAAGGCAATAAACTGACTGCTTTTAACACCGACATCATCGGTTTTGAAAAATCTTTTATAAAAAATTTAAGGCCACATCAACAAAAAGCATTGGTGCTGGGCACCGGTGGAGCATCAAAAGCAGTGCAATATGTGCTTAGAAAGTTGGGAATTGAATTTTTAGTTGTGTCAAGAGATGAGCGTACCGCTGAAAATTGTATTCAGTACAATGGGCTTACAGAAGACGTTATAAAGGAATACAATATTATTATAAACACTACACCACTTGGCATGTCGCCAGCAGAAAATACCTGTCCTGATATTCCTTATCATTTATTAACTGCCGATTATTATTTGTACGATCTGGTGTACGCACCTGCCAAAACTTTATTCTTACAAAAAGGAGAAAAGCAAGGTGCAGTAATTGTGAATGGTTTTGAAATGCTCATCATCCAGGCTGAAGAAAACTGGAGAATTTGGAATGCGGAATAGTTTTTATCCAGCAAGAATGGATAATAATTTTTCAGGAATGGCAGCTACTTTTCTTACTTCATAATCATAACAAACCATACCAGTCTTTGCATTGGCCAGTAACACATTTTCATTATTTCTTTTTGCAAAGAGTTGATAATACAGATCAAAACCAACACGGCTTATATCATCGGCCCCCAGTAATACTTCCACAATATCACCATAAAAAGATTCGCTTTTAAATTCAATAGCAAGGTCGCTCATGATCAAGCCAATGCCTTCAATTTTTAATTCGTTATAATCGTATTGTTTTAACCATTGCATTCTGGCTTCGTGTATAATGCTTACAAATGCATCATTGCCAACATGGTTGCCGTAATTAATATCGGCAATGCGAACGGGGATAAGAAAGGTTCCAATAATTTTTTCAGGTATGTTTATCTTAATTCTTGCCATTTTATTTTGTAAGAAAATTTATCAACCTCTCCATTGCCTTCTTCCTGTGACTGAATTTATTTTTCCCATCCATATCCATTTCTGCAAAAGTTTTATCACTACCAGTTGGTATAAAAACCGGGTCGTATCCAAAACCATTACTACCTTTTCTTTCAGCGATAATTTTACCGTTGCAAATACCTTCAAAAAAATATTCTTTGCCATCCAATATCAATGATATTACAGTTCTGAAACGTGCCGATTTATTTTCTTCCGATTGCAAATTGGTCAGCAGCTTTTCAATATTATCATCAAAACTTCGGGCCTCACCTGCATAGCGGGCACTTTTTACACCGGGCTCACCATTTAATGCTTCCACCTCCAGCCCGGTATCTTCGCTAAAACAATTTTGCTTTGTAATTTCAAAAATGGTTTTCGATTTTTCGGTTGCATTCGCTTCCAGCGTATCGTGGGGCTCCGGTATGTCAATATCAATACCGGCTTCTTTTAAAGTAATGATGTTAAAAAGCTTACCCAACAAGGCTCTTACCTCTTCAACCTTGTTTTGATTATTGGTGGCAAATATGATGTTGTTCAAATTGTGTTGTATTATTAAATTGAAAAAATCTTTTTCAGGCAGTTCCATAATTTCATTTTCTCTTCTTTATTAGCCTGCAATTCGGTTAATGAAAGTGATGAAAGATAAACCTGGTTATTAAATTGCTGCACCTGGTAATGCGGAAACTGCAGTGGCAACTCAATGGTGGCCGCATTCAACCCAAATAAAAATATTTTTTCTGCTTTAAGTTGTTCAGTTAAAATGGAATAGTTTAAATCAGCATTTTTAAAAAGATTTACCAATGCAATATCTGCCATACTTAATTTACAGGCGGTTAAAATGCCGAGTAAAAAATTAAGTTCATCATCGGGTAAATAAATGGCAGTTTCAGTATTTACAACTATTGCAATCTTCTTTTGGTTATTACCCAAAAAACTGATGCTTCCGGGTTGTATATCATCTAATGCTGATTTGTTCGTTTCTAAGTCGTACAGGCTTTTGCTATATAAAGCCTGCAAAACCATATCCGGAAGCAGAATGTTATCTAAACTCATAATCTTGTAAATTAAACTCTTGCTTTTTTCGTTTCTTTGCCGTAAAATTAACGAATATGATTGCTGCCGAAAATATTAATATCACAAAAGTAGAACATAGTAAACTCAATGATATTAATCTGGAAAACATTCCCTTTGGAAAATTCTTTACCGATCACATGCTGGAAGTGGATTATGAGGATGGTGAATGGAAAAATGCCGAAATAAAGCCATATCAACCTTTATTGTTAGATCCTTCAATAGCTGCCTTGCATTACGGCCAGGCTATTTTTGAAGGTATAAAAGCTTATAAAAACGAAGCTGGCGAGGTTTCTATCTTCAGGCCCATAGATAATTTTAAACGTTTTAATGTTTCTGCAGAGCGTATGCAAATGCCACAAGTGCCCGAAGAAATTTTTATGGAAGGCATGCGTATGCTGGTAGCACTTGATAAAAACTGGATACCGCAGCAGGAAGATCATTCTTTATACATTCGCCCGTTTATGTTCAGCAGCGATACCATGATAGGAGTAAAGCCGAGCGAAAAATATAAATTCATGATCATCCTCAGCCCCACAGGCCCGTACTACAATACGCCAATGCGTATATATGTAGAGGAGCATTATGTAAGGGCGGTGCCCGGCGGCGTTGGCTATGCAAAAGCGGCCGGCAATTATGGTGGTGCCATGTATGCAACGGCTCAGGCAAAGCTTAAAGGGTACGACCAGGTTTTATGGACCGATGCTTTTGAGCATAAATATGTGCAGGAGTGCGGCACCATGAATGTTTTCTTCATCATTGGCAACACGGCCATTACGCCCGATTTAAAAGAAGGAACTATCTTGGCTGGTGTAACCAGAGACAGTACCATGGTTATGTTGCGTGATATGGGTTTTAATGTAGAAGAAAGATCATTGAGCATTGATGATGTTATGGAGGCATATAATGCCGGTATTTTATACGAGGTTTTTGGTACAGGTACTGCGGCAACCATTTCTATGATAAAAGAACTGCGATACAAAGATTTTGTAATGAAATTTGATGTGGATAGCTGGAAAACGGCACCTGAAGTTAAAAGCCGATTAAATGCCATCCGTTACGGACAGGCACCTGATAACCATAGTTGGATGCAAAAAATTTAGGATTTTAGATTGACGATTTTAGATTTGGGTTGCCGTTATTTGCTTTATCATTTGCGAAAATTGAATTCAGGCACTTAATTTTCCTCTTTTGAAGCTAAAAAACCGATTTTTTTATGGCTGTAAAAAAATTGTACATCTAAAATCTAAAATCTGAAATTTTCCCCTACCTTTGCCGTCCGAAAATTAAAAGCACATAATGCCTACAATTCAACAGTTAGTAAGAAAAGGAAGAGAAGTAATTAAAGCTAAAAGCAAATCAAGGGCTTTGGATAGTTGTCCGCAGCGCCGTGGTGTATGTACAAGAGTATATACAACTACGCCAAAAAAGCCAAACTCTGCTTTACGTAAAGTTGCTAAGGTTCGTTTAACCAATAAAATTGAGGTTATTGCCTATATTCCGGGCGAAGGTCACAATTTACAGGAACACAGTATTGTATTGATACGTGGTGGAAGGGTAAAAGATTTACCAGGCGTACGTTACCATATTGTACGTGGTAGTTTGGATACTGCCGGTGTTAAAGACCGTAAACAAAGCCGTAGCAAGTACGGAACTAAAAAAGCTAAAAAATAACTCTTCGACAAGCTCAGAGTGACAAGCTCCGATTTAGTCAGATAAATTAAACAACAATGAGGAAAACACAACCGAAAAAGATACCATTAGCGCCAGATCCAAAGTTTAACGACAAACTGGTTACCCGTTTTGTAAATAACCTGATGTGGGAAGGCAAAAAAAGTGGTGCATACATTATTTTTTATGATGCTTTAGATAAAGTAAGCAAGCAAACCGGTGAAGAAGGATACGAGGTTTGGAAAAAAGCCCTTACCAACATCACGCCTGGTGTTGAAGTACGCAGCCGCCGTATTGGTGGTGCTACTTTCCAGATTCCTGCTGAGGTACGTGCCGACAGAAAAGTTTCTTTAAGCATCAAATGGATGATAAAATACAGCCGCGACCGTAACGGTCGTAGCATGGCTGATAAATTAGCCAACGAAATTGTTGCTGCAAGCAAAGGTGAAGGAGCTTCTTATAAAAAGAAAGAAGATACACACCGTATGGCAGAAGCCAACAAAGCTTTCGCTCACTTCAGAATCTAACTATAACTCATAATAATATTGAAGCCGTTCTTTTTAAGAGCGGCTTTTTTTATGGTAATCCGTTAATCGGTGGTTCTATAGGTCGCTACTTTAGGGGTTTCTTTAGCTAAAAGGTGTAAGCCCCTTATTCTTTAACTTTAGTAGTTAATTTATATACCTCTTCTCGTAGCATTTGTATTAGTTCTAAATGTGCTTTTCTTTCATTTTCGTAACCTTGAATTATCAAATTATCAATGTTAAAATAACCCTGAGAATGGTCATTAAAATTATTAGTAAAGATATTTTGGAGGTCGAAATTTTCCAAAAAATCAATTGAAACGCCTAATAATTTTGCTATTTCTTCTTTTTGAGGAAGAGGGATATTTTTTTGTTTGGTTTCAATGTAACTATACTGCTCTTGCGAGACTTTTAGCTTTACAGCCATGTATTCCTGACTAAAACCCCTAAGCTCTCGAATTTTTTTTATTTTTTGTCCCAAATCAAGCATAGATATATTTTTAAGAATTTATTGTATTGCTAAATTAGCAATCATTTTTTATATAATAGCAATAGTAAAGTAATTTAAAAATAAATATAATTTTATTTATTTGTAAAACAATTTACTAAATAGAAAAATATAAATTTATGAAATCAAAATTTGCATTTGTAATTGTATTGCTTTCTTCATTATTTTTTTATTATACATATGCTGGTGGTGGTGGTGGTGGTAAAGGCGGCGGCAGTGGTGGTGGTGGTGGTAGTAATGAAAATCAATGGCAAGATGCTGATATATTCTATGTTGGTATAAATTCTGCACCTTCAGCACTAATTCAAGGGTGCGGTGATGGTATTTTCCCAAGTACTACGGCTTACCACGGAACAAATACTTACCCCGTATTAACCCCAAGTTACTTAAATGGGCCAGTTGAGCATCTTGCACAAGTGGTTATTCAGGATTTAACAACTTCTCAAATATTGAAACAACCAATTAGTATATCTACCAGCAATACTCCTATCATTGTGCCAAAATTTCATAGTTTTAGGGTAACTTGGACTATGTATGTAAGGTGCCTGGATTGCATGAGTCCATTGTTAATCCCACTTAACCCCGGTGATGGAAGAAGGGTTGTTTGGTCAAATGTACAGGACTGTAGCGCTGGAACAAACTTTATAGGTGTAGCACCAGATTATTTAGGATTAGCTTCTTGTCAATAATTTAAAAATACAGAACATGAAAAAATATCTTTTAGTAATAACTGTTTCAGTTTTTTTATTGTTATCATGTAATAAAACTGAAAAAAATGAAAATAGTAAAACTAATCCAGAATTACCTTCTGCGCTTATGTATCTTACGGCGCTAAGTACTCCTGTAGATGTTCAATTTATTATAGAATCTTCTACCCCTATGCTTACGAACAATAGCAGGCAAACTATTTCGGGAACCGCATTAGACATAAATGGAGACAAAGTAAATATTGGAAATTTGCACATAAATAACTTGATAATTTCTCCGAATAATAATAATAATTATGGGCAAAATTATATTTTTACCCCTCCTCTTTTTGGGCAGCAGGCCGTTTTTAAATCAGAGCGGGTAGCAAGCCCAATGGCCAGTGGATATGATTTTACAGATACACTTTATATTCCCAATGCATTGCAAATTGATCCATCATCATATAATCAGGATCTTTCAAATAATATTATCTCTCAAGGAAAGGAAATTAAATGGGTGGCCGATTTGAACAATACAACTGGCGGGGTTGTAATAGTTGCTGAATATGTACCTGAGGATATTGCAAATACTGCTTTTAAAGCATCATACCCCAATTATTTGAGAAATGGATTGGTGGTGCCAGATAATGGTTTAGTAGTGATAACTAAACCCCTCTTAGATGGACTACCAAAAGGTGCATATTTGCAGGTAACTCTTGCACGAATTAATTATAAGAAAGGAGTTACTTCTGGTCAAAAATCTTATTTGGTATGTGCAAATAGTCAAAAATATTTATTATTTAAGCATCAATAATTTTATTTCACTATAATTTTAGTTTGTATAAAATCAGATTATCTCTTCTAAATAATAGAAAGAAAAAGACAATTTTATTATTAAGTTTTAGCCTTGTTTGTTGGGCAGCTTATTTTTTATCACCGTTTTTTTGCTTTTGTTTTCTTTTACCTACATTCTATATTTTAGAAAAAAAGAATTCAAAGATATGGTGGGTAATATTGTTCATTCAATTCTTACTATTTAATCTTATCACCAGCTTTTGGTTAATTAAAATTGATTTTTTTACTGGCCTGTTAATTCATTTTTCCAATGGATTATTGATGTTTATTTCCAGCTTTCTGTCATGGCATTTTAGCAAATTAATTAAAATTAATTCTGCAATTGCCTTTATTTCATTTTGGTTATTTTTGGAGCAATTGCATAATTTATGGCCCTTATCCTGGCCATGGCTTTCATTGGGGAATATTTTTGGGAAATCATGGTTTTTTAATCAATGGTATGATTTATTTGGAGAATTAAGCGGCTCAATATTTATCCTTATTCTCAATTATTGTTTTTACATTTTTCAAACTGATAAACTGCGAAACAAAATAAAATCTGTAGCCTTTATTGTTTTAATGTTTACATGTGCATTTAGTTACAGTTATTATAAAATTCATACTGTAAATTACCCTCCTTTTAGCAGTATAAAGATAAAAGCGTTACTTCCAAATATTAATTATAGTCATTTTGGCAATTCAGACAAAATCATTGTAGACTCAATATTTTTGAGAGAAAAAAGTACAAATGAAAATACTTTATTGGTACTACCTGAAAACTGTTTAATGGATAATATATGGCTTGGAGCTTTAAATGATTCAAGAATTGTAAATACAATCAGTAATTATGTGAGGGCTGAAAAATGTATTGGGTGTTTATTTGGTACAATTATTAAATCTGACAGAAAAACCCCTATTGGCCTTTTAAATCATTATGATAACCGTTATAAAACTTATTATAGCACATTCGAAGCTTCAATATTTATAGATTCTTTCAAAAATCATCAATTCCATCTAAAACGGAAATTAATCCCCAAAGAGGAGTATTTACCACATATCTTAAACAATACAAACCTTGAATCAAGTAAACTTAGCCCAGGAAATGAATATAATAACATAAAAATAAAAGAAGGTAAAATAGTAAATTTAATTTGTTACGAAGCAAGTTATCCCGAAGATGTTGCAAATTGTGTTAAAGATAGCGGAGGGGCAATAATAATGATAGCTAATCAGCAAATGTTTCCTTATAAATTTGCAGATGAATACTATACGAATATTTGTAGATTAAGAGCAATTGAAAACAAAAAATATTTTTTAAAAGTAGCAAACAAAGGAGCAACTTGCCTTATTAATCCTTTGGGTCAAATCGTGGCAAAGGCGGATGATAAAAAATTTACTATTTTTAAAACACAATTGCCAATGATTAAAAACCAAACTTTTTACACCAAAAATGCGAGTTGGATTCATTGGTTATTTTTGTTGCAGCCATTTTTACTATTTATATTTCCCATAAAACGAATAATACAAAGAAATAAAATTGTGGATTCTCAAAATCAGTAAGGATTTAATTAATAAGTGATTAAAGCTGTTCTTCTACAGAGCGGCTTTTTTGTTTTCATTAATTCAGTCTGATAATGCCAGATTACAGGCATTTTAAAAATACCCTGTAGAGGGTAGTATCTAATCCTTTCTTTCACCTATTTTTATAAAAAATTACTAATATGAAATCACAGAAATTTATTTTACTGTTTACCTTATTGTGTATGTGTACTGTTACTGGTTTTGCCCAACGCAAATTCGCCATGGGCGAAGTAATTGACATGGCGCTTATTTCTAAAACTCCGCAAAAAGTAAGAGTATCTGAACGTAGCTTCAGAGGTATGCCAACCAGTTTTTCACTTGAAAAATATTGCCCTACACCAGGCGACCAGGGCGATTATGGTACCTGCACAGCCTGGGCAAACGGTTATGGTGTTGCTACCATTTTGTATGCACAAACACATAATTTAACTGATAAGGCACTCATTAATAAATATGCTTTTTCGCCAACTTTTTTATACGAGCAAATTAAAGACAGCAAAGATTATAAATGCCAGTTTGGAAGTAGCATAATCAATGCTTTAATTATGCTGATGGATAAAGGAGATGCAACTTTAAGAACTACTCCCTACAGTTGCGGAAGTACCATTACCGAAACTGCAAAGAATGAGGCTATGAATTATAAGATAGGCGATGCAAGTTTTTTATTTGCTGCCAAAGGATATTCAAAAGATGATGCTTACTTAAAAACAAAAGATGAAGCTATTGAGCTTACAAAAAAAGCTTTAACGGAAGGAAGCCCTATTGCTGTATCATTTACATTACCACAAAGTTTTTTAAATATTAAATCTGCCGTGTGGAATCCGGATGCAAGAGAAACATCTGTTGATAC
>JAYURR010000087.1:0-15197 GCA_043756605.1 Chitinophagaceae bacterium | reverse complement strand
CAATAAAAGCACCCAACGGCATACCGCCGCCCAATGCTTTGCCCAGCAATAAAATATCAGGCACCACATCAAATTGCTCAAAAGCCCAAAGCGTTCCGTTGCGGCCAAAGCCACATTGTATTTCATCAAGCACCAGCAGTGTTCCGGTTTCATCACACTTTTTTCGCAAAGCTTTTAGCCAGCCATTTTGTGGCACCAAAACACCTGCTTCTGCCTGTATGGTTTCGGCAATTACGCATGCCGTGCGTTCGGTAATATTTTCCAGGTGTTCAAAACTGTTGTAATTCATTTGCAAAATACCGGGCAGCAATGGGCGGAAAGCCTGTTGCCAATATTCGCTGCCCATTACACTTAATGCGCCTTGTGTGCTGCCGTGGTAGCTGTTTTTAAAAGAAATTATTTGTGTACGGCCCAAAAATCTTTTGGCAAGTTTCATAGCACCTTCGGTTGCTTCGCTGCCACTTGCAGTAAAGAAAACGGAGTTGAGCGAAGCTGGTAAATTTTCTGTAAGTTTTTTTGCATATTGCACCTGCGGACTTTGCACCAGCTCGCCATAGACCATAATATGCAGGTAATCATCTAACTGCTTTTTTATGGCTTCAATTACTTTTGGGTGCCGGTGGCCCACATTGCAAACACTTATACCGCCAATCAGATCTATGTATGCTTTGCCATCGGCATCAAATAATTTACAGCCTTCGGCCCTTACAATTTCCAGTGCAAGTGGCGCCTCACTGGTTTGCCCTACATGATTTAAAAAAAGCTGTCGGTTGGTCATAATTATTTTATACCTGCAAAATAAAGCTATCTTAAAATAACTGTTTTAAATTTAAATCATTGGCTTAAAACCTGCAACTAAAGCAAATAATTAACTAATATCAAAAAATAACAGCGCAAATTATGCGTAATTTGTACAATTAATTACCCTTACCATTTATTTTAATACCGCTTTGATGAAACTTTTTGTAACCCTGTTATTTTGTTTCAGTTTAACAGGATATTTATGTGCACAGAATAACGGGCTGCGCCCTAAAATTGGTCTTACACTAAGCGGTGGCGGGGCAAAGGGTTTGGCGCATATTGGTATTTTAAAAGCTATTGATAGTGCCGGCCTTACCATTGATTACATAACCGGCACCAGCATGGGAGCCATTGTTGGCGCATTATACGCATCTGGTTATAGCGGCAATGATATTGAACGCCTTAAAAAAGATATTGATTTTGATGTACTGTTCAGCAACAATGTTCCGTTAAAAACATTATCAATGGAAGAGAAAGACCAGTACAGCCGCTTTGCCATTGAGCTGCCTTTTATCAATAACAAAATTCGCCTAACAACCGGTGTAATTACCGGCCAGGAGCTGAACATGAAATTTTCTGAACTGTTTTTTCATGTGTATAATGTGCACAATTTTAATGATCTTAAAATTCCGTTTAAGTGCATGGCAACCGATCTGGAAACCGGCGACCTGGTTGTAATGGATACCGGAAATATTATAACTGCATTAAGAGCCACCATGGCTATACCATCCGTTTTTTCTGCAGTAAACAGGGATGGCAGAAAACTAGTTGATGGCGGACTGGTACGCAATTTTCCGGTTAAGAATGTAAAGCAAATGGGTGCCGATATTGTGATTGGCAGCAACGTTACAAACGGACTTTCTAAAATTGATAAAATAAAAAACCCGGTTGATGTTTTATTGCAGATGGCTTTTTTTAGAGAGGCTGGCGATTTTAAAGAAGAACTGCCGTTAACCGATATTTATATTCACATGCCGCTTGAAGAATACAATACGGCCAGCTTTGGCAGCGGCCCCGAAATTTTTGATATAGGTGTAGCAACCGGGAAGTTATATTATCCCATTTTTAAAAAATTAGCAGATAGCTTAAATGCATTGGGTACTGCAAATAAAAAATACGACAGTAACATTACTAACAATTCAGTTTTCATCAAAGGTTATAAAGTGAATGGTCTTAAAAAAACATCGGCTCCGTTTTTCTTTCACCTGATGAATTTTGACGACCATAAAAGCTACACGGCTGCGCAGATAAATAAGAGTATTGGCCGGGCCATAGGTTCCCGTTACTATGGCGGCATTGGCTATACTTTAGAGCCCATAGCAAAAGATACTGCCAACATTGTTTTTACAGCCGAAGAAAACCCAAGCACTTATTTAAAAGCAGGTTTGTATTACACACGTTTCAGGGGTATTAATGTAAATGTAAACCTTACCAGCCGTGATTTTATTTTTCCAAACTCACGCAGCATGGTGTCGGCTTCTATTGGAGAAAGTACGCAGATTGAGGCAGAGCATTTTCAATACCTTGGCCGTATTAAAAACATGGCTTTTATTGCCGGTTTCAGGTTGGATAACCAGACTATTAACAGCTTTCAGAATTTTAAGGTTGAAGGAGCTTACAAACAGAATTTTTCGCAAACATTTTTAAATTTTCAAAACAGCGGTAACAATAAAATTGCTGCCGGTATAGGCACTGCTTTTGAATACATCCGCTTTCGTCCTTCTATAAAAGCTGCAAAAGAAATAAAAGGAAGATTTACGGATCTTAAAAGTTATGTGTATGTAAAATACAATGATGTTAACCAGATTTTTTTTCCTACCAAAGGCTTAAAATTTAATATGGAGCTAGGGCAGGTGTGGGATCAGAAGGCTACGCTTACTCAATTTGAAAACGGTTTACCGGTTGTTCCCTCTAACCTTAATTTTGATAACTATACCCGTTTAATGCTGGATGCCTGTTTGTTTCGCCCGGTAAACAAACGCTTTGTTTTTTTAGCTGATTTTCAGGCGGGCATAAATTTTACCAATAAATCTAACTACTTAAATAATTTTTTAATTGGTGGTATTAGTGGCAACTACCGCAACCAGATAAGGTTTGTTGGCCTGCAGGAAGCAACGGTAAATTCCTCAAGCGTTGCCGCATTGCAACTGGGTGTAAGGTACAACCCGATAAACAATGTTTACATTACCGGCCGGGTTAATGGTTTAGTAAAAGATTTTGCAACCAACAGCAATTCAACATCAAGCAAAGATGCTTTAACCGGTTATGCACTTACATTTGCTTATAAAACACCGATAGGCCCAATAGAGTTGAGCGCCATGTATTGCGACCAGAGTAAAAGATTACAATCGTATGTGTTGGTTGGTATTCCGTTTTAAAAAACACAATTAATGCTCAATAAAGATTTACTGTACAAGAGTGATTAATTTTTACTCTTTTACTAAAAGAATAAAAATTAATAAACAGCCGTTGCCAATGAAGCCAAATAGTAATTCAAAAGGCGGGCTCAAAAAAAAATAGAATATGCCGGTTATTTTACCAGTTAAAGGAACACTGCCCACTTTTGGCAACAACTGTTTTATTGCCCCCAACGCTACTATTGTTGGCGATGTAGTAATGGGCGATAATTGCAGCGTTTGGTTTAACGCCGTTTTGCGTGGCGATGTAAATATTATACGCATGGGCAACAAGGTAAATGTGCAGGATGGTGCCGTAATTCACTGCACATACCAAAAGGCCGGCACTATCATCGGAAATAATGTTAGCATCGGACACAATGCAATTGTACATGGATGCGTTATACATAACAACGTGCTTATTGGCATGGGTGCCATTGTAATGGATAATGCGGTGGTGGGCAGCAACAGCATTATAGCCGCAGGTGCCGTGGTGCTTGAAAACACACAGGTTGAACCGGGCAGTATTTATGCCGGCGTGCCAGCTAAAAAAGTAAAAGATATTAGCCAGGAAATGATAAGCGGCGAAATAAACAGAATTGCAGATAATTATGTGATGTATAGTGGGTGGTTTAGGCATCCTTAGCCCCCTGCCCTTCGGCTACGCTCAGGATGAGGGGGAACTTGCCAAGAGTAAAGTAGAGATTGTGTTTTTATTTTTTTGGGGACCAGCAGTTGAGCCTTGGTTGGACTTTAGTGGCGACGCTCCGTTCAAATGTGGTAATGCTATTTAACTTTTTCCGATGCGGATAAAAATATTACCTTTATTGCATGAAAAAAATACTACTTGCAGTTGTAATGTGTTCCTTCTTATTGAGTGGATGTTTTATAAGCAGGATTTTTCAAAGAAAAGATAAAGTGGGCTGCCCAACCGATGGCCGTAATGTGGGTGCCGAAAAATTACTGAACGATGAAAAGGCAATGAAAAAATCGCAGAAAGCAAAGTGGAGAGGAGGCAGGTAATTAATTTGTATTGATGCCGTTAAAAATAATAATTCTATATCCTAATCTTAAAACCCGTTATCCATGTGTTACGAACTTAAAACCAACAACGGCTGCTCCGAAGCCGTAATTGACGACAACTGTGGCATTTCAAAATTTTACGCAATTGCCAACACACTCTCCCACGATTTAAAAGTAAACTTCATTAACCAGATAGATGATGCAGAAACCCTGGACTGGGATTTTCAATACCGTGGCCAGTTTTTAACCCTGCACTACAATATGTTTAATGGTGTTAGTATTTTTCCACAGCAAAAGAAAAACCTGGCTACTAATAATAATGTGGTAATGGAAGTGGCGCATTTTTTAGAGCATCGCATTTATTAAAAATGTTTCTCGTTACTTGTTCCTCGTTATTTGTTTCTCGTTGGGTGTCTTATAAAGCAAGCGTAATTATATGTAAGGCCTGCGGGTAAAGCTAACCAGAAACAAGAAACAATGCTTAATACTTTTTCTCATTAATGCTGTCGAGTATATTGCAATAGCTGATGTAACGATCCATGTGTATGCCGCCTTCTTCAACAGCAGTTTTAACAGCACAGCCCGGCTCGTTTAAATGCATGCAGTTATTAAACTTGCAGTCGTTTATCAATGCCCGCATTTCGGGAAAATAGTGAGAGAGTTGTTCTTTTGGAATATCAAAAAGGCCAAGTTCCCTGATGCCCGGCGTATCAATTATTTTTCCACCATCCGGTGTATCAAACATTTCGGCAAATGTGGTAGTGTGTAATCCTTTACCGCTCCAGTCACTTACATCCTGCGTTTTTAATTTCAACTCCGGAAAAACAGCATTTATAAAAGTAGATTTACCAACTCCTGAATGTCCGCTGAGCAAAGTCACTTTATCTTTCAGTAAATTTTTAACCGCTTCTACTCCATCTCCTTTTTCAATACTCATACTTAAAACCTGGTAGCCAATGGCTTCATAAATATCTTTTACTTCGGCAAATTTATCTTGCTCTTTTTGCCGGTACAAATCACTTTTATTAAAAACAATGATGGATGGAATATGATATGCTTCGGAAGTAATTAAAAACCTATCAATAAAACCCTGTGATGTTTTGGGATCTTTAAGGGTGGCAAACAACAGCGACTGATCTAAATTACTGGCAATAATATGATGCTGGTGTTTATTGGCCGGCGATGTACGGGTAATATAATTTTTACGCTTGCCAATTTCGGTAATGGTAACCGAGCCTTCCAGTTCGTTCTCCATTTCAATATTAACCTGGTCGCCTACGGCAATGGGGTTGGTGCTGGTAAGTCCATCCATTTTAAACTTACCCAGTAGCCGGGCATTAAAGCCATTGCCTGTATCATCTTTTACCTGGTACCAGTTACCGGTGCTTTTATATACGATTGCATTCATTGGGGCAAATTTCATTAAATAAAATGAATTACACGAATTTGTCTGGAGCAACCCGGTTTGCCTCAATTCCAGATATGTAATTTTTTACAAAAATGGAATTGAAATCCATATTTTACATATTTTTACAAAAATGGAATTTAAATGATAAAGCGGTTAATACTAAACGAAGCAAAACTGGCCCTCACCCAGTTCAGGGCTTTGTGCATTACAGGGCCCAGGCAAAGCGGTAAAACCACCCTGAGTAAACTGTTATTTAAAGGCAAGCCTTATGTAAATTTTGAAAACCCATCTGTACAACATGAGGCAGAACTGAACCCCGAAGCATTTTTAAAAAAGTATAAAGCCGGTGCTGTGTTTGATGAAGTGCAAAGGGTGCCGCATATTTTCCGCTACCTGCAGGAAATGCTGGATAAGAATACCAAACGGGGGCAATTTATACTTACCGGCTCTAATAATTTTTTGTTGCAGGAGCAGGTATCCCAATCATTGGCAGGCAGGGCTGGTTATTTATCTTTATTGCCTTTCAGTTATGCTGAATTGGTAAATGAAGGGTTGGCTGCAAAAGATGTACACAAACACATACTTACCGGCGGTTATCCCGAAATATGGCAGGAGAAACTTTTACCCGGTACCTGGCTCAACAGCTACATACAAACTTATGTGCAAAGAGATGTAAGGCTGTTAAGAAATATTACCAACCTTGCCGCTTTTAACCGTTTTATTTATTTATGTGCCAACTATGCCGAACAAATTTTAAACAGGGATGAACTGGCAAAACAAACCGGAGTTGATACTAAAACTATTTTAGCATGGCTGGGCTTGTTAGAAAACAGTTATATCATTTACCTGCTTCAGCCCTGGTATAATAATATGAACAAGCGAATTGTAAAAAGCCCCAAACTATATTTTTATGATACCGGTTTGCTTTGTCATTTACTGGGGATAAAAAGCATTACTGCATTACAAAAGCACAATGCTTACGGAAGCATTTTTGAAAACTGGATTATAACAGAAATTAAAAAAAATAATTTTAACGCCGGGCTTAATGAGGGCATGTATTACTTTAGGGATAATGTAGGCAACGAAGTTGATTTGATTACAGAAAGAGACGGACACCCCCTGGCAATAGAAATAAAAGCTGCAACAAAAATAAACGGCAGTATGTTAAGAGGATTACAGTTTTGGCAAAAGAACCAACCTAATGGCAGTTGCATTCTATTGTATGGCGGAAACGAAAGTAAGGTGGTAACTGAAACTATTAATGTTGCTGCATGGACAGAAGTAACGAATCTTTAAATTTGATAAAATGATTCAGGCCGCTCTAGCGTCCCGACTCATTTTACGGAAACTTCCTGAACACTGTAAACTTCAAAAGCATCTCCAAAAACAACAATGCCAGCGCAGCAATAACAAAGGGGAAAAATTTTTCTGTGTAGCGTGTGCGGCTTGATATTTCAACCTTCGATTTTTCAAGGCTGTTTATTTCATCATAAATACCGGCAAGTCCGGCATTATCTTTTGCACGAAAATATTTACCACCGGTTTCAGTTGCAATTTGTTTCAAAAGTTTTTCATCAATACTAACTTTGCCCTGCTGCATTACCACGCCCATGGGTGTGTTTACAGGTTGCGGTGCATAGCCATCGGTACCCACACCAATAGTGTAAACTTTTACCTGAAATGCTTTGGCAATTTCCTTGGCAGTTTGCGGGTCAATCAAGCCGCCGTTATTTTCTCCATCGGTTAATAAAATAACCACCTTACTTTTTGATTTGCTGGTACGCAGGCGGTCAACACTGGTGCCCAGGCCCGAGCCTATGGCAGTACCATCTTCCAGCAAACCGTTGCGTATATTTTCAATGGCAGATATTAAAACTGCATGATCGGTTGTTAAGGGGCATTGCGTAAAACTCTCGCCAGAAAAAATTACAATAGCAATACGATCTGTGAGTCTTTTATTTACAAAATCAATGGCAACATTTTTTGCAGCTTCTAATCGATTGGGCGTAAGATCCTGCGCCGTCATACTGCCGCTTACATCAATACACAACACAATATCCACACCTTCGCCTTCGGCATTCTGTTCTTCAAACATGGTTTGTGGCCGGGCAATGGCTGCAATAATAAAAATAATGCCCAGCAAGCGTAACACAAATGGCAAATGCCTGAAACTGGTTTTCCACGATGATAAACCTTTTGCCGAAACATCGGATATGATGATGGAACCTTGCCGCTTATTATTTTTAGCTGCGTACCACCATATTAATACCGGCACTACAATCAGTAGCAACAAAAACCAGGGTTGGCCAAAAGTTATATCTTTAAAATAATCGAAAATCAAAATAGGTTTATGGTTTGTGGTTTGTAGTTTGTTGTTCAGTTAAACTAATTGTTTCTTTTATTTTTTGCAGCGCATCTTCACTTTGATCTGGTGAGGGAAGATACTTTGCAAATTTCACAGCATCTGTACAACGCAGGGCGGTGGCCAGTTGCGAAATATTTTCGGTGGGCAAATTAACTTCCTTCATGTTTATTAAAAGATCGCCCGCTGTTTTGTAAAACAGGTTTTTGCCTTGCTTTCGGCCAATATAATTTTTAAAAATGTCGGCTAATTTTATATGATACAGTTTTATTGCTGCAGCATCCTGCAAATTATATTGGGATAGGTTTTTAAGTTCTACCATTGCTTCATCAAAAGGTGTAAGATGAGAAGTTGAAGTTCCTGCGCCTGTTTGTTTTTTCTTTTTAAAATATCTGTACAACAGAAAAATAATTAGTAACAAAACCAAAATCCCGCCACCAATATAAACCCAAAAAAAATCAAATACCGAAACTTTGATGATTGGTTTTATATCCCGCAGTTGATTGGTGCTATCTGCCGGAGAGTAAGAAACATTTATATAAATCGCATCAGTGTTTACTATCCGGGCAGCATCACCCGGTAATCCGGCAAACTCAACCGGTAATGCCGGAAAGGTCCATCTACCAGAATCAAAACTGGTAATGGTTATAGTTTGCTCAATGGCTTTGGAATCATCTTTAAAATTTACAGTATCGGGTTTGGTTGCTTCTACAATTTCAAAATGAGGAATTGAATCCGGGAAAACGATCCATTTAGTCAAGCCATCCATTGGTGATTTAAGGGTAAGTTTTATCTGTTCGCCAATTAAAATATCTTTCCTATCGGTAATGGTTTGTAAAGTTTGAGAAAAAATAAACTGCACACAAAAAGTAAAACAGACTGTTAATCCGGCACATATTAAATTTCGATAGTTCTTTTTAATCGTCATCCGTTCTTTTCTGATAAGTTTCTGGTTACTTGTTTCTCGTTGCTAATTTTGCAACACTCGCTAAAAACCTGGCTCTAAAACGAGTAACCAGAAACGAGAAACATTCCTACATTCTGTTAATAAAAAATTTCTGCAAAATTTTTACATAATCATCATCAGTACGCACATGCAATAACTCAGCGCCTGCTTTTCTAAAATAGTTTTTACTCAGTTCGCTCTGCTCCATAAAATGCTGCTGATAATTATACCGCACCATTTCATCACTGGTATCTATCCACATATTTTTGTTTGTTTCTGCATCCTGCACCTGCAGCAGTCCGGCATCGGGCAGTTGCATATCCATCTTGTCATAAACCCGTATGCCAATAACATCATGTTTGTTGCCAATTACTTTAAGGCCATCATCGTAACCGGTTGCTAAAAAATCGCTCAACACAAATGCAATGCTTCGCTGCTTTACCGAGCGGCTGAAAAATTTAATAGCGTCATCCAAATTAGTGCCCTGCTTTTTTGCTTCAACCGTTAACAACTCTCGTACAATGTACAATGCATGCTGGCGGCCTTTCTTGGGCGGAACATATTTTTCAATTTTATCGCTAAAAAAAATAACCCCAACCTTATCATTATTGCTCACTGCACTAAAAGTAATTAACGCAGCCATTTCTACAATCAGGTCTTTCTTTTGCCGGGCAACTGTACCAAATAAATTACTGGCACTGGTATCTACCAACAGCATCACGGTAAGTTCACGCTCTTCTTCAAAAACTTTTGTAAACGGATGACTGAATCTGGCACTCACATTCCAGTCAATAAAACGTACATCATCGCCTGCATAATATTCCCGCACTTCTCTAAAGCTCATACCCTTTCCTTTAAAAGCAGAATGATACTCACCCGTAAATAAATGTGTGGTAATCTTCTTGCTCTTAATTTCAAGCTCCCGTACTTTGCGTAATATTTCTTCTGTAGTTAACATTAAATGTTTCTGGTTACTGGTTTCTCGTTGTTTCGTTTCTCGTTTTTTAAAATTTAAAGAGTTACCAAAATATCAAACTCCCAACGAGAAACAAGAAACGAGAGACGTCTTTTTACGGTACATTTACTCCTCTTAAAATCTCATTTATAATTTGTTCTACATTAACATTCTCTGCTTCCGCTTCGTAAGTCAAACCAATTCTGTGTCGTAAAACATCCTTACTGATACTTCTCACATCTTCCGGAATTACAAAAGCCCGGTTATTTAAAAACGCATACGCTTTTGCTGCCAATGCTAAATTTATACTCGCCCTTGGCGATCCTCCAAAACCTATGAGTGGCTTTAGTTTGGGCAAATTGTATTTATCGGGATATCGTGTTGCAAAAACAATATCTAAAATATAATTCTCAACTTTTTCATCAAGGTAAACCTGTCGCACCAGTTCTTTAGCAGTTAAAATTTCGCTGGTAGATGCAACCGGATTTATCGGCGGAAAACTCAACCCCAAAGTATTCTGGCGAATGATCAATTGCTCTTCCGATTTACTTGGATAATCTACCACAACCTTCAGCATAAACCTGTCAACCTGTGCTTCTGGTAACGGATACGTTCCCTCCTGCTCAATCGGGTTTTGCGTAGCCAACACTAAAAAAGGCTCTGGCAGTTTATATGTTGTATCACCAATTGTAACCTGTCTTTCCTGCATGGCTTCCAGCAGCGCACTTTGCACTTTTGCAGGTGCCCTGTTTATCTCATCTGCCAAAATAAAATTAGAGAAGATGGGGCCTTTACGCACCATGAATTCATTTTTCGACTGGTTATAAATCATGGTACCAACCACATCGGCTGGCAGCAGATCGGGCGTAAACTGAATACGGCTAAAAGCTGCATGCACAGCCTGTGCCAGCGATTTTATGGCAAGTGTTTTTGCTAATCCCGGCACACCTTCCAATAACACGTGGCCATTGCATAACAGGCCAATCAACAATCTTTCAATCATTGATTGCTGCCCCACAATCACTTTACTTAATTCGTCATTAATACGGGTAACAAATCCGGATGCGCTGGTAATTTTTTCGTTCAGCAAACGGATGTCTTCAGATGTTTGAACCATAGGTTTTATTTTTTTGAGCCGGGCAGTGAAGCTATGGTCAGCTTCATTGGCAACGGTCGTTTATTAATTTTTATTCTTTTGGTAAAAGAGTAAAAATTAATCACTCTTGTACAATATTTCTTTATTCAGCTTTAATTGTGTTTTATTAGAGGCCCTATTTTAGGCAGGCTGCAAAATACGAAGTATGCAGAACAAAAATTTGGCCGTTTTTATGAAGGGCGTAAAACTTTGTTAAAATCAATCTAACTTTAGTAAAAAAAAATCATGATAGATCAACAATTAATTACCACATCCAACACTTTAGAAGGCTACCGCATTACCAAACATTTGGGCCTTGTAAGAGGTATCACTGTAAGAAGCCGCAGCTTGCTGGGCAATATTGGTGGCGGTTTTCAGGCATTGTTTGGCGGCAAAATCAGCATCTATGTTGAGCTTTGCGAAAAAACAAGAGAAGAAGCCTACCAGTTAATGTTGCAGCATGGCAACGAACGTGGTGCTAATGCTATCATCAATATGCGTTACGATGCAAATGAAGTAATGGCTGGTATTAACGAAGTATTGGCTTATGGAACTGCGGTGGTTGTGGAGAAAATATAATGGCTGATTAAAAGATTTAATTGATTTCGCTGATTATTTTAGCAGCTAAAACTAAACTTTATGTTCAATTTTGATTTTTTACTGTCCCTGCCGGGAGGTGCTGAATGGATTATTATAATTCTATTTCTTGCAATTGTATTTGTTTGCCCGGTTTTAGCAATTGTATTTTATCTGCAGTCAAAAAGGCTAAGGAAGGAAAATATAGAACTAGTGGCGAGATTAGAAAAGCATAAATAATTTTTTTAACTCAGATACTTGCCTACAATCGGCATCCTTCGCCCAACACCAAAAGCCTTTGGCGATATGCGTATGATGGGACAAAACTGATTGCGTTTGTACTCATTAACGTTTACCATTTTTAAAATTCTATCAACAAGGGCCGCATTAAAACCCTGTGCTTTTATTTCGTTGGGGCCTTGCCTTCTTTCTATGTATTGATATAAAATTTTGTCAAGAATTTCGTACTCAGGTAAACTATCTGAATCTTTTTGTCCGGGCCGCAACTCTGCACTGGGTGGCTTTGTAATGATGTTTGTTGGGATAATTTCTTTATTTCTATTAATGTATTTTGACAGCGCATAAATTTGCAACTTATAACAATCGCCCAAAACACCAATGCCGCCAGCCATATCTCCATAAAGCGTTCCATAGCCTGTTGCCAGTTCGCTTTTGTTAGATGTGTTTAGTAAGATGTAACCAAATTTATTTGCAATGGCCATCAATAAATTACCACGTGTACGGCTTTGTATATTTTCTTCGGCAATACTAAAAGGCAGATCTTTAAAAATGGGTTTCAATTCATGTAAAAAACTATTGTAAATATTTTCAACCGGTATAATATCGTAAGGATTTCCAAGGCTTTTACTCAACTGCTCTGCATCACTTACTGAATGCCCTGTTGAATATTGCGAAGGCATCAATACAGCCCTCACATTCTCTTTACCTAATGCTGCACACGCAAGTACGAGTGTAACAGCACTATCAATACCGCCACTGCTGCCAAGGATGGCTTTGGTAAATCCCATCTTGGTAAAATAATCTTTAATGCCAAGTACAATGGCATCATAAATCATTTCAATGTTGAGGTTTTCTTCCAGGCTTGCAGGAGTCAGTTCTGTATGGGGCATACGGCTGGCGGGCTCAATTACAGGTGCTTCAACGGTTCCATCATCATTTAAAATAAACGATTGCATGGCTTCTTCAAACCTGGGCAACTCACCGCAAAGATTGGCCGTTGCATCAAACACAAGCGAAGCTCCGTCAAAAACAATTTCCGTCTGGCTGCCAATGGCATTACAATAAAACAGCGGTAATTTATATTTTGCTACGTTTGATTTTATGGTTGCCTTTCTGTCTTCATCATGTGTATAATCAAATGGCGATGCCGATAAATTTATCATTACATCCGGTTGTTGTTTCATCAACTCATCCATGGGGCAAATGCGGTACAATGGATTATCACCCAGGTTCCAGATATCTTCGCAAATGGTTACTGCCAAACGCTTTCCTTTAAACTCCATCACGTTCCAGTTGTAAGCCGGTTCAAAATACCTGTACTCATCAAACACATCGTAATTGGGCAAACAGGTTTTGTGTGCAACGGCTTTTATTTCTTTTTGGTAGAGAAGAAATGCTCCGTTAAATAAATCTTTCCCTTCTTTAATAGGATTACGCTCAGGTGCACCAATTAATACTCCAATAGTATCTGCATGTTGTTTTATTACATCAATAGCTGCATAACTTTTGGCGATAAAATCTTCAAACTCCAGAAAATCACGGGGAGCATAGCCGCAAACACTCAGCTCGCTGAAAACGACCAGATCACCACCTTGCTGTTTTGCTGTTTCAATGGCATCAATTATCTTTTGCGTATTGCTTTCAAAATTGCCTATGTGATAGTTTTGTTGTACAAGAAAAATTTTCATGCTGCAAAAATAAGCCACTAATGGCGATAATAATGCTATTGTGTGGACACATCTTCGATGTGAGAAAACAGGAACACAGATGACACAGATTTGACGGATGCACACAGATTTTTTCTCTGCTTTGCAGAAAAATCTGGATAATTTCAATGATCCAATATTCTGCGAAGCAGGATTATCCTATGTTTATCCAATTTTAAAAATCCAGTAAATCCGCTTAATCAGTGGTCATCCGTGTTCTATTTCTATTTGTATCCGCAGGATAAGAAATAATCGGGTACGAATTAACACCAATAAATACAAAAAAACACATGAAAAACAGATATTTGTAAAACCACGCAAGCTTAGCCTAAATAAAATTATGAAATATTTTTTTCCGCTTCTTATAGCAATCATTTTATTCTCCTGCAACAATGCAGATAAAACACCCAATGTTTCAAACATAAAAGTTGAATTATCTAGTTTGCGTTTTGAGAAAGATCTGTTTGCCCTTGATTCATCAAACTACACTACCAATCTTGATTTGCTCATCTCCAAATACCCAACCTTTGGTGAAAATTTTTTAGCAACCATTTTAAATACAGATCCCAAATGGTCGGCCGATAGTGCTGCTGATTATGTGCATGGCTTTACAACTGCATACCGGAAGGTTTACGATACTGCTCAAATTGTTTTTAAAGATTTTACGCCCTACGAAAAAGAAATAAAAAAAGGATTGCAGTTTGTAAAACATTATTTTCCTGCTTACAAAAACCGCAAAAGAATTATAACTTATATAGGTCCGCTTGATGGATACGGTGATATACTTACTGATGATGATATAGTGGTGGGCTTGCAGCATCACCTGGGCAAAAAATTTTCGCTCTACAAATCAACGCTGGTGCAGGAAACCTATCCTGAATACATCAGCAAACGGTTTGAGCCCGATTATATTGCGGTTAATTGCATGAAAAATATTGTAAATGATCTGTATCCTGAAAAGATGGATGACAAGCCGCTGGTACAACAAATGGTGGAGAAAGGAAAACGATTGTATATCCTGAGTAAACTGCTGCCAAAAATACAAGAGTTTAAATTAATTGGTTATACCGAAGAACAATTAAAAGCGGTGTACGAACATGAACCCGCTGTATGGGATTTGTTTGTACAAAATAATTTTTTACAAACGATAGATAACAACATCATTAAAAATTATATTGGCGAAGGGCCTAAAACACAGGAATTGGGAGAAGCATCGCCGGGCAATATCGGCAGCTTTGCCGGCTGGCAGATTGTGAAAAAATTTATGCAGAAAAATCCAAAAACAAGTTTGATTGAATTGATGGCTACTGATGCTGAAACAATTTTTCAGCAGGCGAAATACAAGCCTTAGATTAGATTATCAATGAAGAAAATAATTCTCAATACAATAAAAATAGTTGCTATACTATATTTTGCTGTTTTTATTCTTCTATATTTTTTCCAGGAGAAATTAATTTTCTTTCCTGAAAAACTGGCTCATGACTATAAATTTGAATTCAACCAGAATTTTGAGGAAATAAATTTTAAAACATCCGATCATTAGTGTCCCATTAAATTAGTTCAATTTTTAATTGTTCACATTTTTGTTCTTTGACATTCTTATAGACAGGGCTTTGCAATAACTCATTTAAGGGTGCTTTGTCAAAAAG
>JAYURR010000086.1:0-15202 GCA_043756605.1 Chitinophagaceae bacterium | reverse complement strand
CCCGTGTTTTAAGTTTTAGTTTTTCAAACAAAGCATCGCGGTATCCATCAATGGTACGTGGGCTTACAAACATTTTATCAGCAATTTCTTTGTAGGTCATTTCGGTGCAGGCATGTTTTAAAAAATCAGTTTCCCTGTCGTTGAGGGGCACCAGATTTTTAAGGTCGTCGGTTTCGCCATCCATTTTATTAATGGCATGCATCAGTTTGCCGCTCACCAGATCGCTGTAATAAAATCCCCTGTCCATCAATGCGGCAATGGCTTCTTTCAGTTCGGCAGGTTCACTGTCTTTTAAAATATAACCCCTGGCACCGCATTTAAGCATACGTATTATGGAAGTTTCGTTATCGTACATGCTCAACGCCAGCACCCTAACATCGGGGTGGTTTTGCTTAAGCCACTGCGTGGTTTCAAAGCCATCCATTTCGGGCATGTTAATGTCCATGAGTACGATGTGGGGGAGGTTGTTGGGATCCAGTTTTGCAATAAAATCTTTCCCGTTATCTGCTTCAAATAAAACAGTATGCCCCTGGCTTTTTACCAGTTCGGCCAGGCCTTTACGTAACAAACTATGATCATCCGTTAAAACAATATTTGCCATTGGGGTTTAGGTTTATGGTTGGGTTTATCAGGTTGGCAGTTCAATAGAAATGGAAGTTCCGTTATTTTTTGAAGATTCAACAAAAAATTGTGCAGCAATTAATGCAGCCCTGCTTTGCATACTTTTTAAACCCATGCCCAGGTTGTTTGTTGCCGGTAAATTCTCTAGGCTAAAACCAATACCGTCATCAGCAATTGTAAGTGTAAAAACATCCGCAGCATATTTTATTGTAACATCAATGTTTTGAGCCTTTGAGTGTTTAATTGTATTATTCAAACTTTCCTGCAGCATTCGGTAAATTACCATTTCATTTTGCGGTTGTATTTTAAATGGCTCACCGGTTATTTTAAATGATGTTTTAAACTGCCCGGAGTTTTGCAAAATTTTCAGTTCGTTGTTTATAGCTTCTGCCAGGCCAAGCTCTGCAATTTTATTGCCATAAAGGCTTCGGCTAAGGTCACGCAGATCGTTGATGGCTTTGCTTACCAATTGCTTTGTATCTTTTAATTTTTTTTCTTCATCTGTGATTAGCGTACCTAAGTTTAATTTAACGAGGCTAAGCACCTGGCCTACATTATCGTGTATTTCCTGGCTGATGGTTTTTAGGGTTTGAGATTGTATTTCGATTTGGGTTTGGAGGAGTTCCTGTTCAAATTGTGTTTTCATGACTTGTTTTTCCTGAATGTTTGCCCTATTTTTTTTTTGGGAATTGGTAAATAAATAAAAGATAAAATAAGATAAACAGAAGAATAAAAATATCGCAGCAAAAATCAGAAAATAGATATCAATTTTATCCTGGGTCATATTTTGCTTGCAGTCTGTAAGTTGTAATTCCGATTCAATAAAAGGCAAATACCCAGCATTATATAGAAGAGTAAGCTTGAAAAATATCCAAAATTTGCGAATACAGCTGTATTTGTTTTTGTTTTGAGCAGGTAGTTATAAATGCCCCAGTTAAAAACCTGAATGGTAAAGAAAAAAAGTACAGAGAAATTAAACAGTAAATATTCTGATTTTGAACCGATGGCTTCATCGTTTTTATCAAAATCTTTTTTTAAAAATAAAAGTGTGTAAATCACAATAATTATACTGCTTATTAAAATGCTGTATGATGGAAAAGTGGTTAGTTTTTGAATAATTAAAGAGTTTATAATAGAAAAAGCTGTAAAAGGCAGCGTAATAAAAATCATAATGATCTTTATTTTTTTATTTTTAAAGAGTAACTGAAAAATATAGGAATACAACCAGAAAGATATAAGAACATAAAAATGATATACCGGAAAACTCATTTTTTTGTTGTAAGCAAAAAAAAGGCTGGTAGATTCGCTTACGCAGGTTATAAAAAGTAAAAAAACCAATGCTTTGAAAGGCGGTGGTAAAGTTTTGAACTTAACCACTCCTATCACTACAGTAATAAAAATTAAAACTATATATATGACGAATTTTAAAAGCATATTTTTCTTTGACCTGATTAATTAGAAACCATTTGTCGGGCAATTATCTGGACAAGGTAAAACATAGTCATATAATTTGTCTTTTGCAGCACTACCATCTTTTCTAACTGGAACAATTATAAGTGTGTATTCCGGTGCTTCTGAACCGGCATCTGCTTTAATATAATTTCTTACACCAAAATAGAAAGACAATGTTTTATAATTGTCTTTATCCGTTATAATACTAGAAAAATCTGCATCTTTAAGAGTAAAACCTTTAAGAGCCTGCCCTTTATCTCCTTTTAATCCCAAATCATGAGTTGGATAGCTTGCTGCCATTTTAGTTGCCTCCGCTTCGGGTATCGGATCTGGTGAAGCCTTTGTTATTGTAATGAAATTTTTAAGATTTTTTAATGGTATCATTGTGTCCAACTTAACCATTTTATTCTGATAATTAGTGATGATCCGCAGCGAATCTTCTGCCGTTACACTGCTTGTGGTTGCTGCATTATTGCACGAAATCATAACCCCTGTTATAACAAAGGCGAAAAAGAAATAATATTTCATAAAAATAATTTTAAGGTTTAAAATTTAATTAGACACCACTAAAGTCCACAATCCCTCCCACATTTGCAATAGTTTTTTCACCTTTCTTTTCAGGTTATTTAACCCTTTTTAATTGGTTAGATTTTAAAAAACTGTTTGCAGGCTTATCATTTAGCTTTGTAGTTAAATTTTTTCTTCGATTTTATAATACCACTCCAGTCAGAAGTATTATCGCTCAACTTAGTTACCTGCTTTTTAAAACGATTGTAGGCCAAAGATTCCTGGTTTTTACTCTTGGCAAATGCTTCGTTGTTAAGTTTAAAATACATATTGGGCATTTGCTCTGTGTCAGCTTTTGTCCAAACAGCTTTATAATTGGTTGATTTGTCAACTTTATCTAATTCCTCATAATACTCATGTAAAAATTTAAGCCAGTTGGTTTTTACATAAAATGGATGCTTTTTCGATTTGTATAATGAGTCACATTCTTCTGCGTGTATTTTAGATACCGGGAATAAGATAGTTAAACCATTTCCTCCGGTATAGGCTGTTTTGTTACCTAATATTGGGTTACGATAATTACTTGATAAAAATCCTTTTATCAGGTCAGTTTCTATAAACAGTAAAATATCGTTGATTAGGTTATCAAGTTTATCATCTTTATCCTGGTTAAAATACCGCAGGTTGGTTAAAAACCAGGGCAAATCAATATTAAAAACGGGGTATGTAATATGCTCTACATCTAAAGCCTCAGTATCTTTATAAGTATAGTCCTTACATTTATTACGTGCCGGTAAAATTACCTGCTTAAGCGTACTTATGTTTGCAATCAGGTGATCACATAAGTTTTTCATTTTTTCTTCAAAACTGTCACTTAAACTGTTTGCCTTTTTTATAAGCATATCGGTTTTAACATTGGTAATAGATACACCCATCTTTCTAAATTCAGCCACAGGCGAATCGTAATCGCTGTAATTGCGGTAAAAATAAACAGCAACGATCATGTTGGCTATTTCTTCGGGCCTTATGTGCGGCCGTTGGTTTATTTTGGTACAAAGCTCGTGGTAGCCAATACCCAGGGCAGGCGATTCATCGGCAGAGGCTACTACATATTCGGCCGCATCGGCAAACACAAAAGCATTTTCAATTTGCTGACCCCAGCAACAATCAAGGCATACAAACCCTATTTTTTGTTTAAAAACTGCTTTAATACATTCAGCTATACTTTGGTAACTAAGTGTTTTTACATTTTTGCTATTTGTAAATATGGCCATTATGTGCCGTTTTGCTTTTTTACTTTTTACATATCCCATATAACTGTAAACTCCTTCCAGCTCATATTTTTCAGAAAAATTCTTGGTAACATACGCCTCCACTTTATCCTCATCATCTACAATGTTTGCAGGAATTTTGAATAATTTTTCCATAAACACGGCAGAGCTGATGTCGGCTCCACCGGAGCCACCATGCCCTTTATAAAAGAAACCATAATTTTTTGCGGCGTAATTTTTTTTAATATACTTTAAAAAAAAGGTTAGTGTTTCTGGCTTGGCAAGATTTTCAGAATCTGAACCAACCACTCTTTTTTCTATAAAAAAACCATTGTCGGCAGTTACTTCATACAGGGAAGGTTTTGCAAATTCTTTTGAAAACTTACCATATTGCAAACCATCAAAAATAATCAGAAACTTAACTTTCTCATTGCTGCCGGCCCTGTAAATTTCTTCAATAGCTTTTACAGATTCATTAATCAAATTATTCTCTGCACTTATTAAAAAAATGATTGTCCAGTTATTCATGTTTTTTTTCTATAAATTTAAGTTTAAATGTAGTAATGAAAAAAGGGTGTTTTAACTGTATTTTACTGCTTATTCTGTTTAACCAGTCTTCGGCCCAGGAGAATCTTTTATTTAAAACCTACTCTTTTGCACAGGGCCTAAACTCTTACAATATTTTTAAAACCAGTCAGGATGCGTATGGATTTATATGGATAGCCACACAGGATGGCCTTTTTAGGTTTAACGGCAAAGGGTTTGAAGTAATTAAAAATAATGCCGGCATTACCAACAGTACTATGGGCAATGCTTTTGCTGATGTGGTGATGGGGGCAGATAACCAGGTTTACACAGCCGATTATTACCATGGTATAGATATTATTGATGCAGCCACCTGGCATGTAAATTATATTGGCGATGAAAACCCCCAGGTACACAAACTGCCTAATTATTGGATTGAGAAAATTTGTGTAGATAAAAACCTTAACCTTTGGCTAGGTGGTAAAGGTTATGTTGCGTTTAAGAAAAAAACGGATAAATCATTTACCGTGCTGGATAACCTGCCGGGTTTTGCCGAGGGTATTAATGTAAGTTTTATAAAAGAAATATCCGATAGCTGTGTGGCGGTTGGGGTAATTAATAGTGGTATTATATTTTTTAATACAAATACTTTACAGCAAAGCCATTTTGTTACCACACAGGATAATGCGTTTAACGGTATGGCTGTAAATGATATTTATCGCAAAGGCGATACGGCTTTTGCAATTACCAACACGGCAATTTTTAAAGGGGTAATTATAAATAACAAATGGCAAACCGTTTTAAAATACAGCCCAACAGCTTTACAAAACCTGCTAACTACATCTGTTGTACTCGATAAAAATAACGGCCTGTGGATTGGTACCAATGCCGGTATAGTTTACTTTAACACCACCACACGGCAATCTGAAATTTATAAAGCAGATAAAAGAAAATCAAACTGGCTTAAAGATAATTACATAAATCATTTAATGATTGACAACCAGGATAATTTATGGATAAGCACTTTTAATGTATTACAGATGGCAAGTTTAAACGGGCATCAGTTTAAAAGTTATTCGGGAGATAAAGCAGGAAGTGACTATATGGAACATATTTATTCGTTGGTTGCAAAAAATAAAACAGAAATATTTTGCACCGGTACAGATGGTTTGTACATAACCAATATTGAAACCGGGGTAACAAAACGAATTCCTGGTTCAAATACTTTAGGGCTTGTTCATCATATTGAAAAAATTGAAGAAAATTGCTGGATAGTTTCAACCGATAAAGGAATGTTTGCGTACGATCCTGGTACAAATCAGATTTCTCAACAAACATTATTGCAAAAATATCCGGAGTGGAACGCTTGCCGCACCAACTATTTTAATAATGCTTATCGTAAAGGCGATACCTGGTACTGGGCCAGCGAAGAAAGAGAAGGGCTGGTTAAATGGGATAAACAAAAACATACCATAGTAAAATTTAAAGCAGGCACTTTTACAAGCGGTGGGTTAACTGAAAGCCATATCAGAAACATTAAAACAGACAGAGAAGGTTTTTTGTGGGTTTTATCAGATGCCACCCTGTCTAAATTTAATATGGAAAAAGATACGGTTGAAGAAATACTATATTTAAAAAACAATAAAAACGCCCCCAATGCCAGTTTGTATTTTGATATGTACGACGACGGAAAAACCTTATGGTTTGCCAGCTACGGTGCCGGACTTTGCGGATACGATAAGCTAAACAAAAAGTGGCGTTTTATAAATGAGCAAAACGGACTGTGTAATAACAGTGTTTACAGCATACTTCCCGAAAACGACAGCATTTTTTGGGTAAGCACCAATATGGGTTTATCAAGGGTAAATCATTTTTCAAAGCTATGTTCAAATTTTTATTATGAGGATGGCTTGCAGGATAATTCTTTTGATGAAAAAGGAGGATTAATTTTTGAAAACAAATTGCTGTTTGGCGGTATTAACGGATTTACAGCAGTTGATTTAAAAACTCAAAAAAACAACAGCGGAGCTTTTCCTGTATTTATACATTACGTAGCATACTTTGTTGATAACAAAAAGTATAGCATAAGAAAACTAAGTTGGGATAAACTCAACCTGCCTACCGGTACAAACAGTATTGAAATTTTTTTATCAGCCTTAACTTTTACCGAAAATCATAAAATTAAATTCAGTTATAAAATTGAAGGCATACATAAAGATTATATAGAAACAGGAAATGCAAACAGCATTGTTTTAAATGCTTTAGGCTACGGCACATACCATATAACCATTGCTTACCGTATGCCCAATGGTATTTATGTTAAAGATGCTTTGCAAATAACCATTTATATAAAACCCAAATGGTACCAAACCTGGTGGTTTTATTTATTTATAGGGTTATCTGTAGCTGCAGCATTTTATGCATTATACCGCTACCGCATTGCACAAATAAAACAACAACACGAAATACGCAAAAACATTGCCACCGATTTGCACGATGATCTGGGCAGCACCCTCAACAGTGTAAAAGTATTTACCAACCTGGCCATAAGTGGTGTAAAGCAGCAGGAAAGCCTGCAACAGGTAAAAGATAATTTAACCGAAGCCACCATGAGCCTGCGGGATATGATTTGGGTGCTGGATGATTCTTTAGATACGGTAGATGAATTAATAACCCGGCTTAAACAATTTGCAATACCTGTGGCCGCAGCCAGTAATATGGAAGCCACTATAAAAGCCGATAGTGATGTAAACAGCCGCCAACTTATTAAAGAAGAAAAACGAAACCTGTTTTTAATTTGTAAAGAAGCCATTAACAACAGCATTAAATACTCCGGTGCCAGCCAGATAGATGTTACAATAACTGGCAGTGGTAAAAAAATACAGATTGTTGTAGCCGATAATGGCAAAGGCTTTAATGTGGATGAAGTAAAGAAAGGTTATGGCCTTAAAAATATGCAGTACCGGGCCGGGCAAATAAAATATAAAACTACACTTGTTTCTTCGCCGGGTAATGGTACGCAAATCATAATTCTTCCTTCTTAAATATTACGTACCGTTTATTCACCCTTTAGTTTTTCCGTTAATAAACCCTTGACATGGCTCAAGGGCTTTTGCATTTTTGTGTAATAAGTAAACCTTAATTACATAGTTATGGCATTCAGTTTTAAAAACAACGAAGAATTTGTACAGGCATTAAAAACAAATACATCCTTACAGAACGAAATAAAAGCCGACCCCTCAGCGGCTATGGATAAAGTAAACATAGAAGGCGAATTGCCCAATACGCCCATTTACCGTATGCTTGTTATTGCACTTATGTTAACTGTATTAATAATTGTAATAGGGCTCTTAATAATGGCACTTACAGGCATGGCCGATAAAAACCAAAATGTACTTACCATTTTTACTGCGATAGCATCTACTGCAATTGGGGCTTTGGCCGGGGTGTTAATGCCAGTGCAAAAGAAGGGGTAACAGATAAAATATTATAACTACAACAAAAACGAAATTTATGTTTAAAATACTAGTAAGCTTTTTATTTTTTTCGATGCTTTTACAAAAGAGCGTAAATGGGCAAAATGTAAAAACAGTTACTTATAATTATGAAGAAGAAAGCCTCTCAGACCTTTTGCCGTTTGACCAGCATTTTATGATTAAGGTTACTGGTCTGGGAGACATAGATAATTTAACCTTGAAAATTTATGAGATAAAAAAGTACGATTATAAAAAACTTTATGATCAAAAAAATGGAGCTGACAACGAATTAGAACTTGAAATAATTAAAAGAAATGAACTAGCATTTGTATCCCGCGTGTTTACAAAAGCCAATCATATTAAAAATGGCATCTGTAAAATACAGGTAACAGCCTACTTACAGCCCAATTCAAGGTATGTATTGGAATTTACTGGCAAAAAACTAACGCCTTTAACCGATGTTCAAAAAGCTGAATTAACTAATGCAATATATAATGATAATGCAATCCAGACCATACTAAATACCGAGATTGTAAAAAATTTAAAAGCGAGTGCTGATGGTCGGTCAGCAGCTAATTGGAGCTCACTTACCAACCAACTTAGCCAAAGGGCAAATGCAGTTATTGTTGCTGTAAATCCTGAATATGATGTAAGAAAAGATGTTGATTTTGAAGCACAGCTAAAAAGGATAAGCGATGTGCTTTCAGAGAATATCAATATTTTAAACAGGCTTAACGTTTACATCAATCGTTACGAAGAATTTATAACAGACAGTTTAAAACTTGATATTAACGACAAACGTGAAATAGAATTAAGAAGAGTGAATAATAATTCTGTTGGTTTTGTACAACTCTTGGCAGGCAAAGACTGGATAAGATTAAACGATGAAGATATTGATGATATAATGATAGCGTTTAAAAAAATAATCAACATAAAATTCATAAGCGACCCCGATAAAAAATCAAAATTGATAAAAATAGAAGATAGCGTGGAAAAGAAATTGCAAAGAATCGTAACGGCAAAAGATGAATTCATAGCAGAGTTCATAAAAATTAAGATAAACAGCGTATCCAATAGTTCAGGCGGCGGTTCTACCTACTCGCCGGATTTTGAAATAAGGGCTAAACAGCATGTTACTTTTGATGCAGGGTATGCATACGTGTGGGGTATAGACAGGGGCAATGCTTATGTTGGTATGAACATTTATTTTAGAGGTGTGGATACTTCGCTGCCTTTAAAAAATTACAGAGCAGGAGTTAGAGATTACCTGGGTTCACATTTTAGTTTGTTAATTGGCCTTTCAATAGAGTCTATACAAAAAGACAGCGTACGAAAAGGGATTTTGGGCAATGGCTCGGCATTAATAACCGGCGTAGGTTATAAGCTGCTGCCCTGGTTTAAAATAAACGGAGGTGCTTATTTATATTACAAATACCCGGCAAATCCCTTGTACGATAAACAAAGGTTATCGTTTACAGCTTCGCCATTTGTGTCGCTTTCGATAGATGTTAATTTAAAAACCCTTTTTAACAGTTTTAGCAATGGAAATATTTTTAAACAATTTTAAATAACCTTTAAACTTTTTATTATGGTAGATATAGATAACCTTATAGCACAACCCGGCTTAGTAAAATCTGGGGCAACCAGACAGGTAACTTTTTCATGGGATGGCGATGTGGATAAACTTGCCGAAAACCCAATAGAAATAGAATTAAGTATAGAAAATGAAGCCGATGTTTTTTTTCTTGATGAGAACAGCAACCTCGTAAAAAAAGTTTATTGGCAAGCTCCTTTTACAACCAGTACAAACCAGTTTATAGAAACCCTGTATCTAAAATGCACTCAGGCACAGGCAACCGTACAATCAGCCCTAATTACTATGAAAGCAACAAATAGTAACAATAAAACAGCAGAAACAGTTCACACTATTACTTATAAATAATTTTATGAAAAAAAATATTATTATATTTCTTGCTCTTGTGTTCCTTGTAATAAGCTGCCAAAAACAAGATGATTTATACAGCCTCCAAAATCCCATCGGCCCGCAAATAGGTGATATCATCAGTTTTCAAACTGTTTCCTCAAGCCAAACAGATGCTGACGGTGTTTCACTTTGCACTGTTAAAGTAAAAATACACCCTGAAGCAGATGCTGCCAACAGAGCTGTTGTTTTTAAAGTAACCGGCAGCGCCAGGTTTACCAATGGAAATTCAATAGATACCATAAATGCCAACACACAAGGTTTTGCCACAGCTTCTTTTTACAACAACAAAGAAGAAGCCGTGCAGTTAAAAGCATCGGTACTTACGTATATTATTGATACAACAGTAAGCTTTGTAAAAGCCCTGCCCGATGATATGGTACTTACAGCAGATGATTACGTATTAGACACCGGCCAGGCCGTACACCTAACATCCAGACTTTACCGCAATGCAGGCCGGGGCGAAGCAACTGATGGCGCAAAAGTATTTTTTACAATAACGCCGCTCGATACGGCCATTAACTTTATTTATCAGCCATTTTCATTCAGCAAAAATCAGGTAGCAGCAGATACAGCAATTAACCCGTTCAGGGTCGGAGGCAGGTTTAGGGTAGATAGCAAAACAGTTTCGGCTTTGGGAGATACCTTGCGAAAAACAATAAATATTATTGTAAGATAGTTTTGGATCATAATAAAATATACACATTCAAAAGCTGCTTCCTATTCAACAACCCGAAGCCGCTTAAATCCATTATGCTGCAGTTCTTCCATATTATTATCGTATAAAATCGGGTACACATCACTTGTAATAGAAGCCGATGAATTTGCGCTGCCATTATACTGTTCTTCATAATCCCGGTCGGTTAATTGTTTGCAAACCTTCTCTAAAAATTCACTGTTTCCATATTCGTTCAGCACCTTATAGCAATCATCTTCCATTTGCATGGTATGTGTAAATACATCTTCGTTTTCTTCATCCAATTCTGCCAGGTTACTTTCGGGAATATATTGCCACAGCATTTTATTGAAAATGCGTAATGCAGCATTAAAAGTAACAGTATGAGGGTATTTATAACCGGTGCTGAATTTGCCGCTGCTATCAAAAAAAAACTGCGCCACATAGGCCATTTTTGCCAGCTCGGCAAGTTCTTCTTTCGAAATTTCAAATTTAATTTTCATATTGATTTTTTAAAACAGGCTGATTAATCTATATTTTGCACCCCCTCCTCCACACTCAACCCATACAGCGCATAAATTTATTCATTTATTATTTTTTAGGTGGTATATCCGTTTACATTTTACAAAATTCTTTTGGAGCCGGTAATGATAATAACAGGCAGGCACCGGGCGGTAAGCCAAAGCCTGTACCTGGTGTAAGAACACCGTAGGAAGATTTAATTTACCAAATCATATTTTATGATTGCCTGCTTAATCGTTAACAAACCTGTATGCATGGCTTAGGCTAAAGCAATTTTTACAACTGAAGGGGCATAAGGCACTAACCCACCCCAAAGCTAAACCAAGTTAACCTTTTTGCTTAACTAACCCCATCTGCAAGGTGGGGTCTTTTAGTAAACAGGTGGGTAAGTTTGGGTAAGCAGGTGGGGTAGGTTTGGATAAGCAGGTGGTTAGGTTTGGGTAAGCAGGTGGGTAAGTTAGCCTTTAGGGGTGGGTAAGTTTAGGTAAGCAGGTGGGTCAGTTTGGGTTAAAGGTGGGAAGATATACCTGTTTAGGTGGGGTAATTAGCCTTTGCAGGTGAGTGTATCCTCCTATTTGGGTAGGGGGGGTGGGAAAATGATTCAAATTTGGATGTTTTTTTATAGCCAAATTAGAGTACTAAAATTAACCCCCAGAAACTGCAATTTTAATTATGCCTGCTACTTTTTATTCATTAATATATCATAATTGGGTACTGGTATATATAGTGTACGTTTAGTAGATGGCAGCCAAAACCATGTAAAACAATTTATAAAACAATAAAAACATTCCCTGTGAATTTTATGCGGCTCCCTAAAAAGAGCCGCTTTTTTATATTTAATCCCAGCACATTAAAATTCTTAGTCAAAATTATTACTGAAAACCAATAGGTTATGAAAGTGCTGTAAAAAATACTTTCCATTTTCTTTGGCAGTTAGGATTGTTTGCCGTTACCTTCGCCGTCCGAAAAACAGGTACAGGCTTTTAGCCAATAGCTGTTAACGGAGAAAGCTACGGGATGGCGTAGATTCTTAATTTTAAAAACCGCTTTTTTGCTAAAGGCTAACAGCCAGCAGGTAAAAGCTTAAAACAAAAAAATGAGCAAATTACATTTCACCACAAAACATGCGAACGAGGCTACCGTTACTCACAACTGGTACGTTGTGGATGGTACTAATCAAACCGTTGGTCGTATGTGTGCCCGTATTGCGGCCGTTCTTCGTGGTAAGAACAAAGCTTACTACACGCCTCACGTTGATTGCGGCGATTTCATCATTGTTACCAATTGCGAGAAGATAAAACTTACCGGTAATAAAATGGATGAAAAAATCTACGATACTTTTAGTGGTTACCCCGGTGGCCGTAAAGAAGAAGTAGCAAAAGATCTTTTAAGGCGCAGGCCCGAAGTAATCATCGAAAGAGCCATTAAAGGTATGTTGCCTAAAAACCGTTTGGGCCGCCAGATGTACAAAAAATTATTTGTGTATCAGGGTGCCGAGCATCCACACGGAGCACAACAACCAAAGGAATTAAAATTCTAGTATTGAGTATTAAGTACTAAGTACTTAGCTCGGTCTAATATTTCTAAAATCTTGTACTAAGTACTAAATACTAAGTACTAAATACTAAAAATAAAATGGAAAAACAAACAAACGCAGTTGGCCGCAGAAAAGAAGCTGTAACCCGCATTTTCCTTTCAAAGGGAGATGGAAAGATTACAGTTAACGGCAAAGACTACAAAACTTACTTCCCGTTGGTTTATTTACAAAACCAGGTAGAAGCTCCGTTGAAAACGGTTGAATCTGCTGACAAATTTGATGTAGTAGTTAATGCTACAGGCGGTGGCGTAAAAGGACAGGCCGAAGCAACCAAGCTGGGTATTGCCCGTGCTTTGATTGAAGTAAATGCTGAATACCGTCCGGCCTTAAAAGCGGCAGGTTTATTAAAGCGTGATCCACGTTCGGTTGAGCGTAAAAAACCAGGACGTAAGAAAGCAAGAAGAAGCTTCCAGTTCTCTAAACGTTAATGGTTATTGGTTAATCGGTTATCGGTTTGCCAGCACACTATTAACAAACAACAATTAACAAATAACAGTTAACATCATATACAATGGAAAATACTTCCTTACAACAGCAACTTTTAGAAGCAGGTGTACACTTTGGGCATTTAAAGAAAAAGTGGAACCCTAAGATGTTGCCTTACATCTTTGCTGAAAAGAAAGGCATACACATTATCGACCTGAACAAAACCGTAGAAGGTTTACAGGAGAGTGCAGCAGCTTTAAAAGCAATTGCACGCAGTGGTAAAAAAATCATGTTTGTGGCTACCAAAAAACAGGCTAAAGAAATCGTTAGCGACTGTGCACAACGTGTAAACATGCCTTTTGTAACCGAGCGTTGGTTAGGTGGTATGTTAACCAACTTTAACACCGTACGTAAGAGTGTTAAAAAAATGCAGAGCATCGAAAAAATGTTGGCTGATGGAAGCGCCGAAAGCTTAACCAAAAAGGAAAAATTAACCCTTACACGTGATAAGGAAAAAATGGAAAAAGTGTTGGGTGGTATTGCGCAAATAAGCCGTGTACCTGCCGCTTTGTTTATGGTTGATATAGGCCACGAGCATATTGCACTTGCCGAAGCCAGAAAATTAGGCATCAGCACTTTTGGTATGGTTGATACCAATTGCGATCCTAATAAAATTGACTTTGCAATTCCTGCAAACGATGATGCAACTAAATCAATTGCCATCATCATGAATTATTTAACTGCGGCCATTGCAGAAGGATTACAGGAGCGCCAGGCTAATAAAGACGAAGACGAAAACAGCGATACAGAAGAAAGTGCAGAAGCCAAAGCGGCCCGTTTTGAAGCCAAGCAAGATGGTGCCGATGACAGAAACAAACGTGGTGGTGGTAAAGGCATTGCCTCTCAACCTAAGCGTCGTGTTGCGGGCCCGGGCCAGGGTGGCAGAAGGCCGGCTGGTAGCGGTGGTGGAGCAAGGTAAGACGACCCCCTCCGCCCCCTGAAGGGAGAACTATGGTGGAGAACGATTTGGAGATTGTGTTATCGGTTTTTTGAGCCCGGCATTTAATCTTTTATCAACTTCGGTGGCGTCGCACTCTTGTACTTTAGTACATTGTTCAGCAAAAGCGTTTTAATGAGTAGTAACATTTTTGCGCTAAGGAATTATCAATTATTAATTACTAAATTATCAATTAAAATGAGTGTTACAATAACAGCAGCAGATATAAATAAATTACGCCAGACAACAGGTGCTGGTATGTTAGATTGCCGCAAAGCATTAACAGAAAGTAACGGCGATTTTGAAGCAGCCATTGATTGGTTGCGCAAGCAAGGCCAAAAGGTAGCCGCCAAACGCAGCGATCGTGAGGCCAAAGAAGGTGTGGTAATTGCACAAACAACTGCCGATCATAAAAGCGGTATTGTTTTATGTGTAAGTGCCGAAACTGATTTTGTTAGCCGCAACCCGGAGTTTGTAGCTTTTGTACAAACCATTGCCGATGCAGCCATTGCAAATGATGTAAAAACAGCCGAAGAACTTAAAGCAACAAAAGTTGGTAACGAAACCGTTGCTGATATGATCAATGATAAACTGGCATCAATTGGCGAAAAAATTGAACTTTCTCGTTTTGAAAGAGTGGAAGCGCCTTATGTAGCATCTTACATTCACGGTGCAAACCGTATGGGTGTATTGGTTTGTATGACAAAAGAAGCTGCTGATGCAGGTAAAGATGTTGCCATGCAAATTGCAGCAATGAACCCTTTGGCAGTTGATGAAACATCTATAAGTCAGGAAACAAAAGACAGAGAAAAAGCCATTGCTATTGAAATGATAAAAGCAGAAGGCAAACCAGCAGAAATGGCTGAAAAAATTGCTGATGGCAAAATGAACAAATTTTTTAAAGACAATACTTTAATGGCCCAGGCTTTTGTAAAAGACAACAGTAAATCTGTTGCCGATTACTTAAAAAGTGTTGATGCGGATCTAAAGGTTACCGATTTTAAGCGTGTAGCTTTAGGGTAATTTACTTTTATAAAAAATATAAAAGAGGCTGTCTTAAAACAAAATTTTAAGGCAGCCTCTTTTTTTATAGCGTGCCGTATGTTTCTAAAATTTTTGTTGTTTTATAGAGCACTGTAAAAGCTTAGAGC
>JAYURR010000085.1:0-15260 GCA_043756605.1 Chitinophagaceae bacterium | reverse complement strand
ATGGCATTTCACATCATTTAGGCATTGATGTACATGATTTAGGTACCAGAACAGCACCCATAAAAGCCGGTATGGTTTTTACCATTGAGCCTGGTATTTACATTGAAGAAGAACAGATGGGTGTGCGGATTGAAAATAATTTTTGGATAACAAGGAACGGTAATAAAGATCTGATGAAGAATATTCCGATAACTGTTGAAGAGATTGAGGCTTACATGAAGAAGTGAGGACAGACCACAGACGACGGACGATAGACGACGAAAGAGCTTTTGAGATTTTAGAATTCATTTTACAAATAGCTTATGCCTTTTAAGTTTGAGAAATTAGAAATTTGGAAGCTGGCAATTGATTTGGCAGATGATATACATAATTTAACCAGAAACTTTCTAAAGGAAGAAATGTTTTCCCTTACTTCTCAAATGAAAAGAGCGGCAGATTCAGTTTCATTGAATATTGCGGAAGGTTCTACGGGGCAGACAAACCCGGAGCAAGTAAAGTTCTTAGGTTATTCGTTACGTTCGGCATTGGAAGTTGTTAATTGCCTTTATCTTGCCAACAAAAGAAACTATATTGATAAAAAGCAATTTGATAAATTCTATTCTGAATTGGAAGTACTAATAATAAAAATTCAGGCATTCAGAAACTCAATTAAATAAACCATAATCATCTGTCGTCGGTTTTCTGTCGTCAGTGGTCAATACAGTATGAAACAAATCCCCAACATTTTTACATTGCTCAATCTATTTCTGGGCTGCATTGCCATTGTTTTTGCATTGCAAACAGAAAATATTTCCATTTATGTGGGCGATGATCTGAGTTCGCATTATAACATTCCCGAAAAAATATCCATTGCATCTTATTTTATTTTTGCTGCTGCCGTGATTGATTTTTTAGATGGCTTTGTTGCCCGTTTATTAAACGCCTCATCCGAAATGGGTAAACAATTGGATTCGTTAAGTGATGTAGTGAGTTTTGGTGTAGCACCTTCTGTTATTTTATATCAACTCCTCCGCATTAGTTTTATTAAAGAAGAAAACGGGTTGGAAACTTCCATAGCCTGGCTGCTGCCTGCTTTTATAGTTGCCTGTGCTGGTGCTTACCGGTTGGCAAGGTTTAATATTGATACTTCCCAATCTTATGGATTTAAAGGTGTGCCTATACCGGCCGCAGGATTGCTGATTGCATCTTTCCCGCTGATAATGCATTTTGGCAATAATTTTATTGATGTTAACGAATGGCTAACCAATAAGCGGGTGTTGTATGCAGTTATTATATTGGTAAGCTGGTTAATGGTATCTACATTGCCGCTGATGGCATTAAAGTTTAAAGATTACAGCATAAAAAATAACCTGCCTAAAATAATTTTGCTTGTTATTACAATTATTGCTGCATTTGTTTTTCACTGGTTGGCGGTACCCATAGTGTTTATCGTTTACATTATTTTATCTTTGCTTTACAAACAACAACCATCATGATATTTACTGTACAGATAAAAGTTATGCCGCTTAAAGATTTGCTTGATCCGCAGGGGAAAGCAGTAATTGGTGGTTTGCAAAATTTAGGATTGAATAATGTTACCGATGTACGGATTGGAAAACATATTGATCTGCAGATTGAAGCAGAGAATAAAGAAGCCGCATTGGAAACTGCCGAAGGCGCTGCAAAAAAATTGCTGGCAAACCCGGTGATGGAAGTGTACGAAATCACAATTAGCTAATTAGCTGATGTGATAATGTGCTGATTTTTTACACTCATACAGTTTTTGTTATAGCAATTAGCACATTATCGAATTAGCACATCAGCACATTATCACATTATGTCATTATTCCTCATTCCAACCCCCATCGGCAACCTTTCCGATATTACTTTCAGGGCTGTTGAAATTTTAAAAACGGTTGATTTAATTCTTGCAGAAGATACCCGTACATCTTCCATACTGTTAAATCATTACCAGGTTCAAAAGCCCATCACGCCTTATCATCAGCATAACGAGCATAAAATACTTACACATTTAACCGAGCAACTTGCTGGCGGTAAAACCATGGCTTTATTAACCGATGCCGGTACACCAGGGATAAGCGATCCTGCTTTTTTATTGGTGAGGGAATGTATAAAAAATAATATCAAAGTAGAATGTTTGCCCGGTGCTACAGCCTTTGTACCGGCATTGGTAAACAGCGGCCTGCCAACTAACAGCTTTTGTTTTGAAGGTTTTTTGCCCTTAAAAAAAGGCAGGCAAACCATGATGAAAAAACTGGCTGAAGAAGAACGAACCATGGTTTTTTATGAAAGCCCGATGCGGCTTGTAAAAACCTTGAACGAGTTTATACAATACTTTGGTGCAAGCAGGCATTGCTGCGTAAGCCGTGAGCTTACCAAAAAATTTGAAGAAAATGCAAGAGGTACGCTACAGGAAGTGCATGATCATTTTAATGCAAAAACGGTAAAAGGTGAAATTGTAATTGTTGTTGCAGGCAAAAATTAAGCATGGGTACCGTATTTTTACTATCATTTTTTAATAAAAATAATTTAACAATTTAAAAATACTATTTTTTAAAAAATATATTAAATCGCTTAAATGCAACACTGTAAAGCATTCTGGCAATAAATCTCTTTCTCATTCCATATTATTTCCCCTCTTTTTTTAAAAACTACCTATTTGAGGTATTGACAAAGTGTTTTTCTTTTTATAGCATTGTACCAGAATTGAGTTTTTCAGTTTCCTATCTAACTAACCGCACTTCTCAGCCATAAACACTTTTAAATTTTTAAGGTGATATCAGAAACTTTAAAATTCCTCAGCGAGGAAGTAAATAAGTATTTGAACATGAAGCTCGGTGGTTCATTTACAGAACCAAAGCTTGTGCTGGGCAATGTTTCACTTGCTTTCGATCCTCCGGCAGGTGATGATTTGCTGGCTGGTAAAGCTATTTTATCGTTGGTAAATGTTGAAGAAGACAGGGTGGCAAAAGAGCAAAAAAACTATACAGTATCTGATGTAAGTGCTGTTTACAAAAATCCGCCGCTCTATATTAACCTGTACGTTTTGTTTGCAGTAAATAAAAAAACTGCCGTAAAAGATTATGAAGATTCGCTTTTATGGCTGGGGCATATCATACAATTTTTTCAATACCAGCAAGTGTTTACGCCTTCTTCGCATCCAAACCTCAATGAAAATATCCAGAAAATAATTGTGGATCTGTACTCACAAAATTTTGAGCAGGTAAATAATTTATGGAGCACACTCGGCGGTAAATACCTGCCATCGGTTTTATATAAGATAAGGCAAATTACAATTGATGAAAATGCCATTGAAGCCGAAGGTGGATTGATAAAACAAATTAACACAACTGTAAAAGGAAAATAAGCTACTACATGAACCTGAACTATAAAATATTATTCATTACCGAAATTTTGCACAGTTACTATGCAGCCGGCAACAGTAAAGATTTTGAAGTGGTACCATCTGTAGAAACAGCACTCTTACTAAAAAACCAGGGAATGATTTACAAAGTAGTAGGTAATAAATTGTTGGTGGCTGTTAATTGCGATGTATTATCTAAACCGCATGTAAAACTAAATGCCGCTAATAAATTTTCGTTTTACCTGAAACTGCTGAACGGCAATTTTAATAATATTACCAACATAGAGTATAAGCCCAATGAATTAAAGCGCTTCTATTTCAGCAATATTAACCAGCATAAAATTGACGCAGTTTTATATCTTACTAAAAAAATACCAGCTTATAATTCAGCAACTGCTTACACACCTGCAAGCCTTGCTGCCAATGGCATTGATGAAATATTTGAAGCCGTAAAAAGCAGCAACAATGGTAATGCACATGGTTTGGGCGAAACTACCTTCTGGCATAAAAAAGATAAAAAGCAATACGCAACTGCCAATGATCTGATTGAGCTGAGCCCAGTTATTTACAACTTTAGTGTAACGCCTGCCAAACTTTTTACTATCGATATATTTGGTTTAAATACCGCAACCAATAATTACGATGTTGCAGTAAATGATACTCAAAACCTTACGTTTGACGACATTCAAACTGTAGTTGACGTAAAATTAAACGGCTTGGCCGCCGGCAAATACAGGCTTATTGTTAATGGCGAAGCAAAAGAAATTTACTGCGATAACCAGACTGTTTTAAATAGCATTTTTGGTATTGTAGAAATATTCAACCACCTGCCTGCAGCCAGCGATTTTTCTTTACTGGATGCTGCGGATGTTGTAAAAGAAATAACATTTGCCCTCCACTTTGCAAGCCGCTCTGTTATCTGGAAATATTTTGCCCGTACGGCAGATATCACCGCTGTAAAAGACAGCAGCAACATCTTTACTTTTTCATCGCCTGCGGCAAAAATATTTACATCGGCGGTGCCCATTTCCTTATCAGAAAAACCAATCAAAACTATTTTTCTTGAATCTCTCAGCCTCGGTAATATAACGCCGGTAGCAAATCCTGGTAACAACAGGTTAAGCACCATTACACAAGCCGGCGATGTGTATTACTGTGCCGAAACATATCTTAATTATTAACTTTTAAAATTTAAACATTATGGCCTTAGTATTAAAAACTCCCGGTGTGTACATCGAAGAAGTGCCTAAGTTTCCGCCCTCGGTAGCGCAGGTAGAAACCGCCATCCCGGCATTTATCGGTTATACAGAAAAAGCTAAAGATTTAAAAGATGATGACCTGCATCTTGTTCCAAAACGCATTGTATCGTTGCTGGAATACGAAACTTATTTTGGTAAGGGACCAAATGAAACACTGAGCATTGTTGTGGATGATTACATGACGGGTGCTGTGTTATCAAGAAGGGTTATTACAGCAGATGTTGCTGCACCCGGCATACACACCATGTACTACCAGATGCAATTGTACTTTGCCAATGGTGGCGGGCCCTGTTACATTGTTTCTGTAAATAAAACAAACGCAGTAAGTGTTGCCAAAGCCGATCTGGATGCAGGTTTGGAAGCTGCCTGCCAATATGATGAACCCACGTTGCTGGTGTTTCCGCAGGCAGTAAAATTAGCTGCCGTTGGCGATATGTATGATGTGTACGATGCTGCATTGGCAAAATGCGAAATTTTAAAAGACAGGTTTGTAATTATGGATTGTTATGCAGATGATGCTGCAACATTACGTGCAGTAACAGGCATTGGCGCCAACAATTTAAAATATGGTGCCGCTTATCATCCATTTTTAAAAACGTCTATAAACTATCTGTATGATCTTGCTTCAACAAGCGTTACCGTAAACATACGTGTTAATGAAGATGCTGATGTTACCGATCCTGGAGAAAGTACCGCTCCGGTACTTTATAATGCGCTAACATCCATTCAACTGCAGCAACAAATAAAATTAGAAGTTGAAAAGCTACGGGTAACATTGCCACCTTGTACAGCCGTATCTGGTATTTATGCTTATGTAGATAGTACCCGAGGTGTATGGAAGGCACCGGCAAATGTTAGTTTGAGCCTGGTTAACAGCTTAACCAAAAATATAAACGATGCCGATCAGGGCGATTTAAATATTGATGCAACAGGCGGTAAATCCATCAATGTTATCCGTGCATTTACAGGCCGTGGAATTTTAGTATGGGGAGCCAGAACCCTTGCCGGCAACGATAACGAATGGCGCTACGTACCGGTACGCAGATTTTTTAACATGGTAGAAGAATCTGTAAAAAAAGCAACCACCCCTTTTGTGTTTGAACCAAATGATGCAAATACCTGGACAAGGGTAAATGCTATGATCAGTAATTACCTTACCATTTTATGGCGGCAAGGCGCATTGGCAGGTGCAAAACCAGAGCATGCCTTTTATGTAGCATGTGGTTTAAATACTACCATGAGTGCGTTGGATATTCTGGAAGGAAGAATGATTATTGAAATTGGTATGGCTGCGGTAAGGCCGGCAGAATTTATCATACTCCGCTTCTCACATAAAATGCAGGAATCTTAATAATTAATATTTCAATCTTAATAATTTAAAACAAAATATTATGGCAGCAGCATATCCATTAACAAAGTTTCACTTCCGTGTAGAGTGGGGTGGCACACGCATTGGGTTTACAGAAGTTACCGGGCTCGATAGAAGTCTGGATGTAATTGAATACCGCGATGGTGCAAACCCCGAGTTTCATAAACAGAAAATGCCGGGCATGCACAAGTTTTCAAACATCACTTTAAAGCGTGGCACTTTTGTTAACGACATAGAGTATTACCAATGGCTCAATACCGTTAACCTGAATACCATTGAGCGCAGAGATATTTTGATTTCGTTGCTCAACGAAAAACATGAGCCTGTAATTAACTGGAAAATTAAAAGTGCATGGCCCACAAAAATTACCAGCAGCGATTTAAAATCGGATGGTAACGAAGTGGCGATTGAAAGCATGGAAATTGCACACGAAGGTTTGGTAATGGAAGCAGTTTAAAGAAAGTAGTTGAAGGTTGAAGGTTGAAGGTTGAGGTTAAGTTTGAAAGTTTGCTGTGCTAACAATCAACTGTAAACCACCAACAACTAACTACCAACAACTAACCACCAACTAACAACTAACAAACATGGCTTTGCCTTTTCAATACCCGCTGGTAGGATTTCATTTCCTCGTCACATTCGAAATGTTTCCGCAATCACCTGTAGATGTACGTTTTCAGGAAGTGAGTGGTATATCTATGAGTATGGCTTACGACAGTATTACCGAAGGCGGTGAAAACAGATTTGTGCATAAACTGCCTACCAGAGCTACTTTCAGCGATATAACATTAAAGCGTGGCTTGTTTGGAAAAACGGCATTATATACCTGGTGCAAAAATGCTATTGAAAACCACGATTTTAAACCGATGAACCTGGTAATTGTTTTGCTGAACGAATTACATGTACCGGTTTGCACCTGGCGGGTTTTTAATGCCGTGCCGGTTAAGTGGGAAATTTCTCCCTTTAGCGCAGAAAAAGGCGAAGTGGTTATTGAAAGCATGACGATTACATACAATTATTTTTCACCGGTTGGATAAAAATTTTTCAGTTAAAAAAATATGCCTGTTATCATTAACGAAATACAGATCACTGCTTTTGTAAGCGAACAATCGAATCCTGTAAATGAACAGGTATCGCAAAATGCAAACGCCGGTGCCGGTTTGAGCGAACAGGAAAAAGAACAAACCATTAAAACATGCGTGGAAGAAGTGCTGAGAATTATTAAAGAAAAACAAGAACGTTAACATGCCATCTTTAGGACAATTACATAAATTAAAACTGGAGTCGTACAGTAAACCTGATTTTAGTGCCGATAGCAAATTAGGATTATTTACGGTGCAGGTAAATCCTGAGTCGTATGCCATAACGCAATCCATTGAGTACAATGTGCAGCAGCCACAAGGTACAAGTGGTGCACCGCTTCCGTTTGTGCGTAGTGGGCCGCAAAATATGGAGTTCGAATTTATTTTTGATGGCACCGGCGTAATTCCAAAAAATGGAATTCCTTTTGGAAGCAGCATTCCCGGCCTGGCAGATAAACCAAATATTATTGAAGCCATCGGCGAATTTAAAAAAGCAGTGTACGATTACAATGGAGAAACACACGAACCGCCTTATGTAAAAATTTTCTGGGGAACGCTGTTGTTTAAATGCCGCCTCACCAATCTTGTAATAACTTATAAATTATTTAATGCCGATGGCACACCAATAAGGGCAACTGCAAAATGTACTTTTAACGGAAGCATCACCGATGATTTAAGGCTGGCATTGATTGAAAACCGAAAATCGCCAGACCTTACACACCTGCGTACCGTGCAGCAGGGCGATACATTGCCGCTGATGACTTACAGGATTTATAATGATGAAAGCCTTTACCTGGAAATTGCCCGTGTAAATAACCTCACCAACTTTCGGGAGTTAAAGCCGGGCATGCAATTATTTTTTCCACCAATTGATAAAATTGTAAAATGAGTGCAGCACAAACCATACCGGCCGCAAACAATGCATCTGTTTTAAGTTTTACCATAAAAATTGGCGGTACGGCCATCCCGCAATCTTTTAATGTAGTATCGGCAGTGGTTAATAAAGAAGCAAATAAAATTCCGGGTTGCCATATTTCTATTTTGGATGGAAATGCTGCTGGTGGCAATTTTCCGGCAAGCAATGATGCCTTGTTTGTACCGGGTAAAGAGCTGGAATTATGGGCAGGATATAGCGGCACCGAAGAAATTTTGTTTAAAGGAATTATCATTAAGCACAGTATAAAAATAAGAGAGCACAGCAACCCCGTTTTAAATATTGAGGTAAAAGATAAATGTGTAAAACTTACCGAAGGCCTGCACAGTAAATATTTTACAGAGAAAAAAGACAATGAAATTATTGAAGAGATACTGGGCACTTACGGTATTGATAAGGATGTAGAAACCACCACAGCGGCCATTAAAGAACTGGTGCAATATTACAGCAGCGATTGGGATTTTATTGTAACCCGTGCTGAAGTTAATGGTAAATTATGCTTTGCAGATAATGGTAAACTTGTTGTAAAAAAACCAGTTACATCTGCATCTGCACTAGATGTTGTTTTTGGTGCCACCATTCTTGAGTTTGATGCAGAGATTGATGCCCGCAATCAATACAAAGCTGTAAAATCAACCGCATGGGATTTTGCAAACCAAAGTTTATTAAATGTTTCTGGTGCCGAACCTTCGTTGCCTTCGGTAAGTAATTTAAGCAACAGCGATCTGTCGTCTGCCATATTTAATGATGATTATTTATTGCAGCACGGCGGTATTGTTGCCGAAGATAGTTTGCAAAGCTGGGCCGATGCCGCTTTAATAAAAAGCAGGCTGGCAAAGGTTTGTGGGCGTGTAAAATTCAGAGGGTATAGTAAAGTAAAACCCGGCGATGTAATAAAACTTAGTGGCGTGGGCGATCGGTTTAATGGTGATGTATATGCAACCGGTGTAAGGCACGAGTTGTACAAAGGAGCCTGGAGTACCGATGTGCAGTTTGGATTAAGCACAAAATGGTTTGCCAAAGAAAATGATGTAACACATTTATCAGCAGGCGGTATGTTGCCTGGCGTAAAAGGTTTACAGATAGGTATAGTTACCGATTTGGAAGATCCAAACAGCGAGTTTAGGGTGAAGGTAAAAATACCGGCAATCAGTAATACCGAAGAAGGTATCTGGGCAAGAATGATAACACCCGATGCAGGAAAAAACCGTGGTATTTTTTTTAGGCCCGAAATTGATGACGAAGTAATTATTGGTTTTTTACACGAAGATCCAAACAACCCGGTGATACTCGGTGGCGTTTTCAGCAGTGCAAAAACATCACCACTTGCCCAAACAAAAGATAACGATGAAAAAGGTTTGGTAACCCGCAGCGAAATGAAGTGGATTTGGAACGATAAAAAGAAAGCACTGAATATTGAATCGCCTGCAGGCAAAAAAATAGTTATTGATGAAGATGCCGGAGAAATAAATATTGCAGATGAAAACGGTAACAAATTTATTATGAACAAGGATGGTATCAGCATAGAATCATCTAAAGAAATAAAAATAAAAGCCGGTACCGATTTAAAAATGGAAGGCACTAACAGCGAATTAAAAGCAAGTGCAGGTTGTACGGTTAAAGCAAGCGGTGCTATGGAAGTAAGCAGCAGTGCCACAACAACCATTAAGGGAAGCATGGTAATGATAAATTAAAAAAACAAAAGCAATGCCTTTAGCAGCAAGAGTTACAGATATGCACGTTTGCCCCATGGTAACAGGTACCGTGCCGCATGTAGGTGGGCCGGTAATGCCGCCGGGCACGCCAACTGTAATGATTGGCGGTATGCCTGCAGCTAAAGTAGGCGATATGCTGGTTTGCACCGGCCCGCCAGATAGCATTGTAAAAGGCAGCGGAACGGTAATGGTTGGCGGCATGCCTGCAGCTAGGCAAGGCGATAGTACTGCACACGGAGGTTCAATAGTAATTGGTTGCCCTACTGTAATGATTGGAGGATAAATAAAAAATAAAAGATGAGTAACGAAACAAATTTTTTAGGCAGGGGCTGGGCTTTTCCACCGGTGTTTTATGCAGCAAGTAAATCCGTGGGCATGGAAGAAGGCGTTGAAGATATTAACAGCAGCCTGTTTATTTTATTAAATACCGTAACCGGCGAAAGGGTGATGGAAGTAAAGTATGGCTGTGATATGAAGGAATTTGTTTTTGAGCCGCTCACTACTACTTTAAAAACCTACATGACCGATAAAATTAAAACAGCCATCGCTTTTTATGAACCCAGGATAGAAGTTGAAAATGTAGAGCTGACAGATGATGAAGAACTGGAAGGAAAAGTAATAATAGATATTTTATACAAAGTAAGAAGCACCAACAGCCGTTACAATTTTGTTTTTCCTTTTTACAAACAGGAGGGAACCGAGTTGCAAAAATAAACTACAGAACTAAAGATGTCGAACAGTACAAAACCATACGAAACAATTTCTTTAAGGGATGGCTTAAGCCAGCAGCAGCGAACAAAAACGGTATTGCTGAACAAAGATTTTGTATTGCCCGATGAGCGTACGCTGGATGACCTGGTAGCATTTGCAAAAAACTATGCAAAAAATATAAAGTTCTTCGATCTTACAAATACTGCTACTGGCGATTGGAGTAATCTTTTTGATTATGCTATTGATACAAAAACCATTAAGGAAGCAATTGAAAAAGGTACAAACTTTGAACCGCATTATGCTTTGTATCTCGCCTTCATCCAGCTTTTTCAAACAGCACAAAACCAGTTAAACGGCATTACTAAAAGGCATCTCGATTTTTATTACGAGCAGGTTTTAAACCTTAATAAATTAGATGGCGAACCGGATGATGTGCATGTTGTTTTTGAACTGGCAAAAAATATTGTTAACCAGGAAATTACTGCAGCAACTTTATTAGATGCAGGAAAGAACGAGGAAGGAGCATCGCTGCAGTACGCTGTTACAGACGATGTGATAATAAACAATGCAGCAGTTAGCAGTCTGCGGTCGGTTTATGTATCGCCCAACGAAAATGATGTTATCCGTATAGCGAACATGGCTGATTCTACCGATGGTATTGGTGCCGCATTGGATGAAGCCGCACCTTACTGGCAGGCATTTGGAAACGAAACTTTGCCAGCAACAAAAATCGGTTTTTCGCTGGCCTCCTCCATTTTATTAATGAAAGAAGGCAACCGGGAAATTACCGTAACAATCAATGTAAGTTCGGTTGCGGCTGATCTTAAAACCATCAACAGTATAACCGGCGAAACGCTGGAGATATTTTACACCGGCGAAAAAGCGTGGATAGGCCCTTTTAATGCAACCATATCCTACGGCAACTTTGTAAACAATACGCAGCACATTATTATTAAACATACGTTAAGCAACGATGATGGCGCCATTGTTTTGTTTGATGCAAAACTGCACACCGGTAATTATATAACCGAGTGGCCGGTTATGCAACTGCTGGCCAATACAACCGCTGCCGCCAATATTTTTGGGGCTTTAAAAAATTCGGTTGTTGCAAATACAAAAATTGCAGTAAAGGTTACGGGTGTAAAATCTATAACCATGGAAAATGATTTTGGAGCACTGGATAATAAAAAGCCATTCATGCCTTTTGGGCCACAGCCAAAAGTAGGATCATCTTTTTATGTGAGTTACGATGAAGTGCAGAATAAAAAAATTGATAGTTTTTCTTTTGATGTAAACTGGCAGGCGGCGCCATCAAACTTTAATACGCATTATGCAAATTATACAGGCGGTACTTTTACAAACCCGGTAAGTTCCAATGCGTATTTTAAGGCAAAATATTTTACACGGAATGATTTATCGGGCAAGCAAACAAATCTTTTTAATGTAAACGATGCACAGGCTCAGGTTACATGGCCAGATAACAGCGCAACGGTTTCCCGATTGCCTTACATGGGTGTGTATGCTTTGGGCAGCTACGGCACTTATAAATCTTTAATGTACAATCCAAATTTTGGTGCAAATTTTCTATTGTCTTACTTCGATTTTAATGCTATCAGCAAAATTGGTATTGGTAAAACCGTTTTGCCGCTTGATAAAGGTTTTGTACGTTTTGAATTGCAAAAAGATTTTCTGCATAATAAATATCCCTCAATTTTTGCGCTCAAAATGAAGGATGAAAATTTAAAAGATCCTAATCTTTTACCAAACGAACCATACTCCCCAACCATAAAAAGTATTGTATTTAATTACGATGCTTCTACATCCGAAGTAAATATTGCCAGCAATACTTTCAGCAACTTTAATTTAAAAGAAGTGCAGTATTTTCACAATGATGTATTTGGTATTGCAGAGCAGCATGGTTATTTAAAACAACAAACAGCAGATAGTTTTGGCAGCCAGGTGAGTTTTGATAAAGCAATTTATCTTTTTCCGCAGCACAATGCAGAAGGTAATTTATTGATTGGAATGAGTAATGCCATAGCAGATAGTTCTGTAAGTTTTCTTTTTCAACTTTCAGAGGGCAGTGCCAATCCGGAGAAAGAGGCAAGAACAATCAATTGGTATGCGTTGTGCAACAACGAGTGGCGGCCCGTTTTAAAATCAGAGATATTAAAAGATGAAACAAACCACCTGCTGCAATCCGGTATCATCAGGATGGTATTGCCCAAACTTATCAGCAGTGGTAATACTATTTTGGATGGCAGCCTGATGTGGCTTAAGGCAGAGATTGTTACCGATACCGATGCTGTTTGCAAATTTAACCGGGTAATTGCACAGGCAGCAAAAGCAGAATTTTTAGTTACAGAAAATATTCATCCATCAAACAACCTGGCAAATAATACCATTACTAAACTTGTTGTAAAAAAGGCAGAGGTTAAAAGTGTGTCGCAGCCATTCAGTTCTTTTGGTGGCACCATAAAAGAAACTGAAAATGAGTTTTATGTACGCATCAGCGAACGCCTGCGCCACAAGCAACGTGCAGTAAGTGCCTGGGATTATGAGCATATAGTTTTGCAGCAGTTTAAAGAAGTGTATAAAGTAAAATGCCTTAATCACGCTGCGTTGGAAGATGGTAGTTGCTGCGCAGATTTGAAACCCGGGAATGTAACATTGATTGTTGTGCCAGATGTAAGAAACAAAAATATGTTTAACCCGCTGGAGCCTAAAGTGAGTTTAAATACCATCACCAATATCGAAGCTTATTTAAAAACCCGTACCAGCTTTTTTGTAACGCCGCAGGTTCAAAATCCTGAGTACGAAAAAGTGCAACTGGAGTTTAAAGTTAAATTCAGCACCACCGGCGATTTTGGAATTTACCGTGCAAAGCTGAACCAGGCAATACTGCAATATTTAACACCCTGGGCTTACGGCAATAATGCCGAAATAGAATTTGGCGGAACCGTTCGTAAAAGTGTACTGATAAATTTTATTGAAGAACAATCTTACGTTGATTTTTTAACCGATGTTAAAATGTATCATATTGACAAGGATGGAAATAAAACGGATGGCGGTTACGAGATAAGCATCAAAAATCCGAGAGCGATACTGGTATCTGATAACAACCATACCATAAATGAATTTACCGATAAAGATATTTGCAAATGACAGATAGTATAACCATATCAAGGGCTAAACCAGCCGAAGCCAGCATGGATTATAACAGCCTGCGGGCAGCAGGAATTAAGCATATAGAAAAACTTGCTGTAAGGCTTTGGACAGATTATAATGTACACGATCCCGGCATTACCATACTGGAGCTTTTATCTTATGCCATAACCGAGTTGGGCTACCGCACAGCCTTTACCATACCCGATTTGCTGGCAACAAAAACCGGCAACGAGAAAAACTTTGCAAGCCAGTTTTTTTCTGCAAAACAAATTTTACCGGTACGGGCATTTACTGAGATTGATTACCGTAAATTATTTATTGATATCGAAGGCGTAAAAAATGCCTGGCTTTTTAAAGCAAAAGAAACCCTGTATATAGATTGTAAAGATGAAACAGTTGAAGGTGCTTTGCCAGATCATAAAAATTTTAAGGCCTTCGATTTAAATGGTATTTACGATATTAAAATTCAGACAGATGAACTTACACCGGCAGAAGAATTACTTACCGACACCCAAAAGAAAAAACGGATAGCAGACATTATTAAAAAAGTAAAAGAAGTTTATCATTGCAACCGCAGCCTTTGCGAAGACCTGGCAGATCTAAGCGTAGTTGGCGAACAAAAAATAATCATCTGCGCCAATATTGAAATTACTGCCGAAGCCAAAGCTGAAGAGGTTTATGCAGAAATGCTTTACAAGATTGTTAATTATCTTACGCCTGATATTCCGCAATACTCATTGCAGGAAATGCTGCAACTTAAAAAAGAAGATGGCAGCCTGTACCGCACCGATGAGATTTTTGAAGGTCCGGTTTTACAGCATGGGTTTATGACGGATGAAGATGTGATAAAATCTTCCATCCGCAAAACGGTTTACACATCCGACCTGCTGAATTTGATTATGGATATTGAAGGCGTAGTTAACGTAAAAGAAATTTTGCTGAATTACTGCAATGCGCCAGATGCCGAAAGGCATGAGTGGTGCCTGCCTGTGGCAGAAGGGAAAATTCCAACGCTTTGTACCGATAAATTAGCCATACATTTTTATAAAGATGTGATACCTGTAAATACTAAAAAAGCTGAAGCACTCAATATTTATAAACAACGCCTGTTTGATGAACGCATTGCCATCAATGCAAAAAAGTATGATGACTATGTGTATGCCACCGGTATTAATCGTGATACAGAAACTTACTCATCCGTTATTCATCACTTGCCGCTTACTTATGGCGTAAGTAATTTTGGGTTGCCATCCAGTGCCGATGCAGCACGTAAAGCAAAAGCAAAACAATTAAAAGCCTATTTACTTTTTTACGATCAGTTGCTGGCAAATTATTTTTCGCAATTGGCAAATACACGGGAGTTGTATAAAGTTATAAATGAAGATATAGCTGCCGTGCAGCCTCAGTCTTACTTCTACCAAAAAATAAAAAATGTAAATGGTATAGAAGATTTGATTGCTGACTATGCCAATTTTGAAAAACCCAATAAGGGCCTGGCCAATGTGGTGAAAGAACACGATAATGCCATTGAAAGAAAAAACCGTTTTTTAGATCATCTTATATCCCGCTTTGCCGAAAACTTTAATGAGTATGTATTGCAACTTTATTCTTTATCGGGCCAAAAAGCCGCAGGAGAATTAATGATCAATAAAGCATCCTTT
>JAYURR010000084.1:0-15270 GCA_043756605.1 Chitinophagaceae bacterium | reverse complement strand
TTCAGTATCAAATCTTCGCTGAAATTGTTGATACGGAGAATAAATATAATTTTCTACTGGCATTAGATTTAGCATAAGCCCGGCAAGGGTCTTTGATTGCGATACAGAACCCAAAGAGAAGAATTCGAAAGTGTTTCCCACAGGCACAACACTTCTTCTCTTTTCAGAACCTATATGTATACCACTACTATCACTTACAAGGTAGAAGTCTTCAATAATTTTTAAATTTTCTCTGTTTATCCAAAGCCTTTCTTTTTTCACTTTTTTTACTTCATAATCAACTACGCCAGGGCTGTTGTTTTTAAACTCTTCAAAATTCAGGAACAGGCCGTTTTTAACAGTTAAGGCATTTATGATTGGCAATAAAAGCCTTCTCCTGTTAAAAGAGTCTATGCTGGAAAAACTTAAACTCTTTTTATTTTCATAGTTAATACCAATACTGCTAAAATCAATTTGTTCCAGTTGAGATTTTAAAACAAAAATAAAAAAAGAAAGGTCATTTTTTTTGAACTTAAAGTCATTAGAACTGATAATTGACTGCGTAAGTTGATAAATAGTATCAATTCTTTTAAATGGATAATACTTATTTTTTCTTTGAATATAATATTCCCATTTTACGTGGATATTCTGGTAGGATTCATGTTCGCTTATTTTGCTGCTTTCAACGGGCGCATAACCTGACGGAACATTATCGATCCAGAGTGTTTTCAACACAATGAGCAATTTATTCATTGAATCCTTCAGGCATAAGCTGTAATAGTCATTATAAAATAATTGTATTGATTCATAGATGCCTTTATTGAGTTTTATCTTTTTAAAATCATTGCTATTGACAAAATCATGAGTTTGGTGAATTTCGTAGCCAAGCTTGCTTGTATCATATCTTGCATCTATTATTTGTATTTTGCTGAAGGGCAAAAATATGCTTGAGGGTGCTAACGTTTTAGGAGTTAAATCATAAACTATACTATCCAGGGTTGTGGTTGATACATCCTTTTTATTGGCTTTTTGTGAAAAACTGGTGATGGGGAGAACGAGGAAAAACAAAAGCACATTTTTCATATACACTGTTAAGCGTGAGTAACCATATTTATCCTAAAAGTAGATAAAGCTGGATAATCGCAAAAATTTCTGGTCTAAATATTTACAGGTATTGGATACACGGATAATTTTTTCAACAAAACCTCCCCAAATTTTCTCCACCCGAATATTCCTCCTATCTTTGCCCGACCTCCAAGATTTTATTCCAAAAGCTTCCTGGTCATATTTATTAACGGCAACCGGCTTCCCAAAAAATAAGGGAAGGGTTGGCAAATTATTTATATTATGGCTAAGTACATTTTTGTAACCGGTGGTGTTACTTCCTCTTTAGGTAAGGGCATTATTGCTGCATCTCTTGCAAAACTGCTGCAGGCAAGGGGTTTAAAAGTAACTATTCAAAAATTTGACCCCTACATTAATGTTGACCCCGGTACTTTAAACCCGTACGAACACGGCGAATGTTTTGTTACCGACGATGGTGCCGAAACCGACCTTGACCTTGGCCATTATGAACGCTTCTTAAACATCCCAACTTCGCAGGCAAATAATGTTACCACGGGCCGCATTTATCAAACCGTAATAAATAAAGAGCGGGCCGGCGATTATCTGGGTAAAACCGTGCAGGTAATTCCGCACATTACTGATGAAATTAAAAACCGCATGCTGCTGTTGGGCAAAGGTGGCAAGTATGATATTGTAATTACAGAAATTGGCGGTACGGTGGGTGATATTGAGAGTCTGCCATTTATAGAAGCCGTTCGGCAAATTCAGTGGGAGTTGCCCGAAGAAGATTGTATGGTAGTGCATCTTACCCTTATCCCCTATTTAAAAGCAGCAAAAGAATTAAAGACAAAACCCACGCAGCACAGTGTGCGTATGCTAAGCCAGGAAGGCGTTCATCCAAACGTAATTGTTTGCCGTACCGAGCATCCATTAAATGATGAATTGAAGAAAAAAATTGCCCTCTTTTGTAATGTTAAACCAAATGCCGTTATTGAGGCTATGGATGCCAGCACCATTTACGAAGTGCCATTAAAAATGCTGCAGGAAGGTTTGGATGTTATTGTGCTGAAAAAATTACAAATAAACGGCTATGCCGCACCGGAATTAACCAAGTGGCGTGCCTTTTTAGATAAATTAAAATATCCGCAGAGCAAAGTAAAAATTGGACTGATAGGAAAATATATTGAGTTGCAGGATGCTTACAAATCTATCCTGGAATCTTTTATACATGCAGGTGCCATTAACGAATGTAAAGTGCAAATAGTAAATGTACACAGCGAATTTATTACCGATGAAAACGTGCAGGAAAAACTAAAAGAACTGGATGGTTTGTTGGTTGCACCTGGCTTTGGTAACCGTGGTGTAGAAGGAAAAATTATTGCCGTAAAATATGCACGTGAAAATAAATTGCCATTCTTTGGTATTTGCCTGGGCATGCAAATGGCGGTTATTGAACACGCAAGAAATGTGTTGGGCTGGGCAGATGCACACTCAACCGAAATGGATAAAACAACCACCCACCCTGTGATTGACCTGATGGAAGAACAAAAAAATATTGTAAACCTCGGCGGTACCATGCGCCTTGGTGCATATCCCTGCGAAATTCAGGAAGGCAGTCTTGCACATAAAATTTATGGCACTACAGAAATAAGTGAACGCCACCGCCATCGCTGGGAGTTTAACAATAAATACATTGCCGATTTTGAAAATTCTGGTTTAATACCAAGCGGTAAAAACCCCGCAACCGGTTTGGTAGAAATTGTGGAACTGAAAGATCATCCGTTTTTTATTGGTGTGCAATATCACCCCGAACTAAAAAGCACGGTAGAAAATCCGCAACCCGTATTTGTACATTTTATAAAAGCCGCCAAAGTATTTGGAGAAAAAAGAGATGCTGTAAAAAATCCATTGTTGCAGAGTGAGATGATTTAAGAAGCCCCTCCCAGAACTTCGTTCGTTCTTTTTCAAAGAACCCCGGAGGGGAGGAGTTATTGAAGCGATGATCGTATTTTTATTTTTTTGATACCAGCATTTGTTTTTCATTGCATCATCGTTGCGTCGCAGTCCTTTCATCGGCATACCAATGTGCATCCTTTTAAATTCAAAATAGTTTTTTTTTAAAAAATCGATTTTTTGCAAACTAAATTCCCTCAAAAATATCATACTCTTTCAAACTCCCCCCTTGGGGGGGCGGGGGGGCTTGGGCCAGGTCTTAAACTTTCGATGGACGAACTCAACCGAAAAACTGTGGAGGAATTTAAGCAGTCGGAAAAAACGCCGTTGATTGCCGTGCTCGAAAATATCCGCAGTGCATACAATGTGGGCAGCGTGTTCCGCACAGCCGATGCATTTTTACTGGAAGCCATTTACATTACCGGTTACACCTGTATTCCACCACATAAAGAAATAAAAAAAACAGCCCTAGGTGCTGAAGAAACTGTTGACTGGAAACATTTTGCCAATGCAACCGAAGCCATTAAAACATTAAAAGAAAATGGTTACAAAGTGTATGCTGTAGAACAGGCCATAAACAGCCTGATGCTACAAAAACTTCAATTTGAACCAAATGAAAAAATTGCTGTTATTTTTGGCAACGAAGTAACCGGTGTAGAGCAGGAAACCATTTTGCAATGCGATGGGTGTATTGAAATACCGCAGCTCGGCATGAAGCATTCTTTGAACATTGCAACGGCTGCAGGTGTTGTGTTGTGGGAGATTGTAAGAAGCAGGCTTCTCACAACCCCGACAGCGGTTGAAAACCCTGTCGGCGGTTAAAATTAATTATCGTTCTTTAACTAACCGCTGTCGGGGTTTGCAACCGCCGACAGGGTTATTAAACAGCATACAAATATCAAGTGAGTAAATTAAAAAACTATCTAAGCCTCGTAAAATTCTCCCACACCATTTTTGCAATGCCCTTTGCATTGATTGGATTTTTTTTGGGAATAAAAAGTTTAGATCGGATTCTACATGTTAAGGTATTTGAACCCTGGAATCTTTCAGTAGCCTCAAAAACAAAATTATTTTTGTTAGGTAACTCATGGATATTTTTTTTAGTCATCCTCTGCATGATCTTCGCCCGTTCCGCAGCCATGGCTTTTAACCGCTGGCTCGATAAAAATTTTGATGCAAAAAATCCACGTACAGCCGTTCGTGAAATTCCGGCAGGCATAATCAAATCAAATAATGCATTACTTTTTGTAATTGTCAATTGTATACTGTTTATTGCCTGCACTTTCTTCATCAATAAAATTTGTTTTTATTTATCGCCGGTGGCATTGTTTGTAGTTTTGTTTTATAGTTATACAAAAAGGTTTACAGCTTTGTGCCATTTGGTTTTGGGTGTAGGTTTAAGCCTGGCCCCTATTGGCGCTTACCTGGCAGTAACGGGGCAATTTGCATTACTGCCTATTCTTTTTTCATTTGCTGTTTTATTTTGGGTAAGTGGTTTCGATATTATTTATGCCTTGCAGGATGAAGAGTTTGATAAAAGCAACCAGTTGCATTCTATACCGGCTGCTTTAGGCAAATCAAAAGCATTAATGGTTTCAAATTTGCTGCATGTACTTTCGGCAGCCTGTGTTATAAGTGCCGGTGTGTACGGACATTTTGGTTTGTTGTATTGGATAGGCGTAGCAATTTTCTGCTGCTTATTAATTTATCAGCACACCTTGGTAAAACCAACCGATTTAAAAAAAGTAAATATGGCTTTCTTTACAACAAACGGCATAGCCTCAGTTGTTTTCGCCATCTTTGTAATACTGGACTTATTCTTAACCAAATAAAACACAATCTCCTCCATTTCCCTCCCTTCCGGGGAGATTAGGAGGGGCCGTTATGGCACGAATCCTTTCTATAGACTACGGCGGCAAACGAACCGGTCTTGCAGTAACCGATCCGTTACAGATCATTGCTACCGGTTTGGAAACAATCGAATCCAAAGAACTCATCCCCTGGTTAAAAAAATATCTTGCACAGGAAGAAGTTGAACTAATAATTATTGGACTGCCCAAAAACTGGGACGAGTCTGATACGCACGGTACGCCACTTGTGCAAGCCGCTATCAAAAAAATACAAAAAGAATTTCCCAACATGCCCCTTAAAACAGTTGATGAACGCTACTCTTCCAAAATGGCAAAAGATGCCATGCTGGAAATGGGTATGAAGAAAAAAGACCGCCGTGTTAAAGGCAATGTGGATGTAATTGCGGCTACAATTATACTTCAGGAATACCTTGGACAATTATAAATTTTAGATTGCAGATTTATGATTTTAGATTGCCTTAATAAAAGGATAACCTTAAATTTGCAAATAAATCTAAAATCACAAATCTGAAATCTAAATTCGAATGATTCTTCCAATAGTAGCTTACGGTTCGCCTGTTTTAAGAAAGGTTTGTGATGAAATTACCGCTGTTTATCCAGGCCTTGATAAACTGATTGCAGATATGTGGGAAACCATGTACAACAGTAATGGCGTAGGCCTGGCCGCACCACAAATAAATGTTCCGGTTCGCCTTTTTGTAATGGACAGTGAGCAGATTTTTGAAAATCAGGAAGAAGATGAAAAAGATGATTATCCCGATGCGCCTGGTTTTAAAGGCGTGTTCATCAATGCACATATAGTTGAGCTTAAAGGTAAAGAGTGGGCTTACAACGAAGGATGCCTCAGTATTCCAAAAATAAGGGAAGATATAATGCGTAACGAAGAAGTAACATTGGAATTTGAGGATGAAAATTTTGATACCCACACCAAAACCTTTAACGGCATCACCGCAAGGGTTATACTGCACGAGTACGACCATATTGAAGGCAAACTTTTTATTGATTATCTGAAACCACTGAAGCGAAAACTGATGAAACGTAAACTGGATGATATTTCCAAAGGAAAAGTAAAAGTTGATTACCGGATGTTATTTCCAAAATAAAGGGTAAAGTCAGTTACTCTTAGCCGTAGATTACCCCTTTTATATTACCAAAGATATATGCCTATATAATGTATTGGTAATAATTTACTTGTCCACAAATAAGATTTTTTTTTAAATACCCACTTTAAGGTATTGCACAATCCAAAATTATCCCCTAATTTAGTATCACAAATTAAAATTAACCAGCTTTTTCACCATTAAACAACGCTTATGAGAAAAGTACGACTATTATTCTTTTCAGTAAGTATTTTTTCCTCTCTCGGTTCGTTTGCACAAAGTATTAGTCCGGCAACATTAAACGCAACTGGTGGTACGTATATTTTTAACTACTATCGTGTTGAGTGGAGTTTCGGCGAGTCTATGGCTATCACAACCATGACTGACGCCAATTCTAACATTTTTGTTACCAATGGTATTTTGCAACCAAACACACACATTCCGGCCACTGTAAATAACAATACGGCCTGGGATAGAGATGAGATCAGAATACTGCCCAATCCCACACAAAATGTTATTGAAATTGATTTCTTTACCAAACAAAAGGGTAAAGTTATCATGAATCTTTTTGATGAGTCAGGAAGATATGTTGGCACCAGACAGTTTGATTATTTTGGCAATGGCAGTATCCAGAAATGGGACCTAAGCCAATACCCATCAGGCATGTACCTGCTTAACATTCAATTACAACCAACAGGAACATCTGTTGCTAAGAAAGGTTCTTTTAAAGTAATAAAAATAAAATAGCCCTTTTTTAACTAACCGATACTACTAAAACTAAAATTTAAAAAAATAAAACATGAAAAAGATTTTATTAACGATAACAGCTTTTCTGGTTACGTTACTTGCTGTAGCACAGGCGCCCAACCTGTTAAATTATCAGGGTGTTGCCCGTAATTCAGTTGGTAATGTATTGCCCAGCCAGCCAATTGGTTTACGCTTAAGCATTTTAAGCGGTGGCCCAACAGGTACACCTGTTTACACAGAAACAAGAAATGTTACAACCAATGCATTTGGTTTATTTAACGTGCAGGTAGGTAGCCCGGGCGCCATAACCAGCACCGGTACCATTGCAGGTATTAACTGGACAGCTTTTGGAGTTGGCAGCGGTACCAAATTTTTACAGGTAGAAATCGATCCTATTGGTGGAACAAACTATTTTAACGTAGGATCTACACAATTAGTAAGTGTACCTTACTCATTATATGCTGCTGCTGCTGCCCCCGTTGGGCCTGCCGGCGGAGATTTAACAGGTACATATCCTAATCCGCAGATTTTATTTCCTTTAATAAAAACATTCAGTTTTAATGCTTCTCCACTTATTGGCATGACGAATTCATCTGCTACAGGAACTACTGGTGCTATACAAGGTGCAAGTGCCAGTACAGATGCAAATGCAGTAGCCATACAGGGAACTATGTCTTCAACAACACCGGGTGGTTTTTCTGCTGCAGTTAGAGGCGTAAATAATGGAAATTTAGGTTTAGGTATTGGTGTTTGGGGTAGCCAGGCCGGCAGTGGCTGGGGTGTATATGGTACTGCACCAAATGGTATTGGTGTTAATGGTGTAAGTACAACAGGTACTGGTGTTTCTGGCTCAAGCACAAGTGGCGTAGGTGTAAGTGGTACCTCTGCAAGTAACAGCGCAGGTACATTTATAAATTCAACTGCAGCTAATACGGCTCCTACTTTGGTAACTAATACAAATAGCCCTGCAGATGCGTTACAGGCTATTAATACAGGTACAGGTAAAGCAGGTACATTTACTATCAACAATGCAGCCAATGCTAATTTTGCAGTTGATGCAAATTCTAACGGAACGGGTGCCACAATTAATTCTACCAATACGGGTACAGGTGCTGCAGCTACGGCAGGTACTTTTACTGTAAATAATACAGCAAGTACTGCTGATGCCTTACGTGTAGTTACAAATGGTATTGGTGCAAGCTGGGCTATCAGAGCTACCAGTACCGGTACAAATGGTGCAGGTTTATTTATTTCAAATAACCCTACAGCTACAAATAATAACTTACAATCAAATACAAATGGTTTAGGCCGTGCAGGTTTATTCAACTCTACCAATGCAGCTAGTGCATCAAATGGTGTTGATATTAATGTTGCAGGTACTGGTGTAGCATTAAGAGCTGCAAGCTCCAATGCTACACCTAAAGCTTTGCGTACAGAAGGTGGTGTTCAATTAACCGGTATTGGCGAAGCAAACAATTTAATTTTAAAATCAGATGCTGCTGGTAATGCCAACTGGGCCACACCGGCAGCTGTTGGTATTGTAACCGGTACCGGCACATTAAACTTTGTACCAAAATGGACTCCAAACGGAACCAACCTGGGTAACTCACAAATTTTTGATAATGGTGCTCAGGTAGGTGTTGGTAACATTACACCACAACATACATTAAGTGTGGGTACAGCTACTGCAGATGCACAGACAGTAATAGTAAGAGGTTTCGGTGGCGGACCAGCAAGCTGGAAAGGCGGTGCCGCTTTTGGTAATACCCTTTCAACCGTAATAATGGGAGAATCTTCAGGTGTAGCACAAATTGGCGGCCATAATAGCAATCTTACTGCATGGGCAGATTTAGCAATAAATTCAGGTGGTGGTAATGTTGGTGTAGGTGGCACACTTGCTCCTCAACATAAATTATCAGTAGGCCCAACAACGGCCGATGCACAAGGTGTAATGGTACGTGGTTTTGGCGGCGGTCCGGCAAGCTGGAAAGGTGGTGCTGCATTTGGTAATACAACTGCAACCGTAATAATGGGTGAATTAGGTGGTGTAGCTCAAATAGGTGGCCATAACAGCAACCTTACTGCATGGACTCCTCTGGCAATAAACTCAGTACCTGGTAATAATGTTGGTATTGGAACTGCCACTCCTTTTTATCCTCTGGATATTTTCCATAACGGATCTACTGGTCTGCATGTAAGGTCTCTTGCTTCTTTCTCAGTTATTGACCTGGATGCTGCAAACGGCGATGCTGCTTTGCGCTATCAAAATGCTGGTACTACCCGCTGGAATGTACGTAACGCTCCGGTTACCAATGACTACCAGATTGTAAGAAATAACAGTTTACCAGCTAATGTTACTATCAATAATGGTACAGGTTATGTTGGTATTACACAAGCAACCCCTGCTTACCAAATGGACGTTTTACATACAGGTGCAAATGGTATCCGCAGCCAGTCAAGCGCAAGCTTTTCTGTTGTAGATATTGATGCTGCAAATGGCGATGCTGCTTTACGTTTTCAAAAAGCCGGTGCAGGCCAGTGGAACATGCGCAACCGCCCTGCTGATGATTACTTAGAGATTTTTGAATTAGGTGGTGGCGGAAGCCGTTTTGTAATACAGGATGCTACTGGTTTTGTAGGTATTGGTGGCCCGGGTGCAACCGCATCTCCTGCTTATCAGTTAGATGTTGAGCATGGTGGTGCAACGGGTATCCGCAGTAAATCAACCAGCTCTTTCTCAGTTGTAGATATTGATGCTGCAAGCGGCGATGCTGCTTTGCGCTTTCAAAAAGCAGGTGCCGGTCAGTGGAACACACGTAACCGCCCTGCTGATGATTACTACGAAATTTTTGAATTAGGTGGCGGTGGAAGCCGTGTAGTTATACAGGATGCTACGGGCAATGTTGGTATTGGTGAAACTGTCAACCCATCTTATAAATTAGATGTATTACATGGTGGTGCAACCGGTATCCGCAGCCGTTCAAGCAGCAGTTTTTCTGTTGTAGATATTGACGCTGCAAGTGGTGATGCTGCCTTACGGTTCCAGAAAGCTGGTGTTAATCAGTGGAACATACGTAACAGGCCTGCTGATGATTATTTGGAGATTTTTGAATTAGGTGGTGGCGGAAGCCGCATGGTTATACAGGATGCTACAGGTAACGTGGGTATTGGCCAAACGATCAATCCAACATATAAATTAGATGTATTGCATGGTGGCGCAACCGGTTTGCGTGTACAATCAAGCAGTACTTTCTCTGTTATTGATATTGACGGACAGAATGGTGATGCTGCCTTACGCTTTGTAAGGGCTGGTGTTAACCAATGGAATACACGTAACAATCCTGGTACTGATGACTACCAGATATTTGAACTTGGTGGCGGTGGAGAAAGAATGAGAATTGAAAACGGAACAGGTAAAGTAGTTGTTAGCGGAGATTTTACAGCGTTGGGTGTTAAAGCCTTTACAATGGATTATCCACTTGACCCTACAAACAAAACATTGATGCATGCTGCGGTAGAAAGTAATGAAGTATTAAACTCTTACAGCGGTAATGTGGTAACAGATGCAGCAGGTAAAGCTACCATCAGCTTACCTGAGTATTTTGAAGCTATCAATAAAGATTTCCGTTACCAGTTAACAGTTGTGGGTGGCACTTTTGCACAAGCAATGGTTAGCAAAGAAATAAGCAACAACAAATTTGAAATTGCTACCAACCAGCCAAATGTAAAAGTTAGCTGGGAAGTAAAAGGTGTACGTAACGATGCAAGGATGAAGATGAATCCGTTTACTGCCGTGCAGGACAAACCAGCCGCAGAAAAAGGTAAATATCTTGATCCCAAATCTTACAGCCAACCAGCTAGCAAAGGCGTTAGTTTTGATGCAAACTTAAGTTCTTCATTGAACGATGTTAAGGTTGCTGCTGATAAAAAAGCGGCTCCTGCAACAACAGGTGGCAGTCTGGATCAGGCTCCGGTATCTAAACCAAACACAGCTAAAGCTGATAACAGTGGTAGTGTAAGTGATGCAGCTCCTGCAAAGCCTGCAGCTAAAAAACTTACTACCGATGGAAGTGTTGCTCCTGATACTAAAAAAGAAGAAGTAAAACCAGTTGCAAAACCAACCGGTGCACAAAGTATAAATGGCTAAAATCATCTAGTACTTTCTTAATAACTTGCAGGCATGAAATATTTCATGCCTGCTTTTTTTTGTTTACTATTTTCTATCTATACATCTGCGCAGCAAAAAAACGATAGTATTGTTGCCGTTGGAAAAAAAGCCATCACTCTCAGCGAAGTGGTTGTAAATAATAAACTTAACGTGCCGGCCTTTATTAACCGCATAAAAACCGATACCAGTTTTTACAAAGCCTTCCGCAACCTGCACATACTGGGCTTTACAGCCATTAACGATATACGGATGAATGATGCCGATGGCAAAATAAAAGCCGGCCTGCAAAGCACCACCAAACAAATACGCAGCAACAACTGCCGTAGCATGCAAACGCTGGAAGAAAAAATTACCGGCGATATGTATGATGCAAACCATGAGTTTAATTATTACACGGCAAAAATGTATGCCTCGCTTTTTTTTACAAAAGACAGCATTTGTGGCGAGGAGAATATTGTTACCGGCCATGAGTTTAACACAGCAGGCAAAACTGGTTTGGAGAAAAATAAGGAACAGTTGAAAATGCTTTTCTTCAATCCCGGTAAGCGCATCAGCGGCCTGCCATTCATCAGCAATAAAACGGCTATTTACGATGATGAACTTGCCGATAAATACGAAATGAGTATTGACATTAATTTTTTTAAAAACCAAAACTGTTACATCTTTACTCAAAAAGTAAAACCCCAAAATAAAGCTGATGTGGTGGTTGATGAAATGACAACCTGGTTTAACGACCAGACTTTTGAAGTGGTAGCCCGAAATTATACTTTAAGTTACAGCGCCGGCGTTTACGATTTTAAAGTACAAATGGAAGTAGAACTTACAAAGTTTGGAGATTACATGGTACCATCATTGATACGTTATGTTGGAAACTGGAAGGCTATTTTTAAGCCAAGAGAACGGGGTGTTTTTACTGCTACCCTTTTTGATTTTAAATAGTTGCTGTTTAAAAAAAGTATCCCACGAAGCCGCAAAGCACACAAAGAATTTTCCATTTAAAATACCAGTGCTTTATGGACTTGGTGTCTTTGTGGGAAACAAAAGAAAATCTATACCAGTTAACAAAATGCTTTGCCATTTTATTAACTTTTTGATGCGTAATTTTAACCAATGAATAATCTGTTTAAAAAACTACTCCCCGCCCTTTTTTTGTTTGTTGCATTTAAATCATCTGCCCAAACAAAAGGCCGCGATTTTACAAAGATTGATGCTTATGTAAAAAGCCTTGGCCCGCTGGAAAACATGAGCATGGGTACTATCAACAATGTGGTAAGTAATAAGTTTACCGATAAAATGGATAAGGCAAGGGCCATTTATTACTGGGTTGCCCATAATATAGTGTACGATACCAAACTAATGCGTAGCAACAGCACCACAAAAAATACACCCGCAGAAGTTTTGCAAACACGCAAGGCGGTTGGTATTGGCTTTGCCAGTCTTTTTCAGGATATGTGCAGCAGTGCCGATATACGCTGCCTTACCGTAGATGGTTTTGTAAAATACAATACCGGGCAAATTGGCGAAAAAGACCAGGAAATTAACCATAGCTGGGCCGTGGTGCAGCTTGGCCAAAGCCCCGAAGACTGGTACTATGTTGACCCTGCTTTTGGCAGCGGCTACCTGAGTACCGATATGAAAGAGTTTACCAAAGACTACACCGATGCTTATTTTTTTACAGAAAAAGCAACTTTTAACCTGCAGCATTTTCCCGATAACAGTGCCTGGAAATTAGGCAGTGCCCCCAAAAGTAAAGCCGATTTTTTTGATATGCCGGTTGTAAAAACCGCCGCCATAGAAATGGAAATAAAAAAATGCATCCCCAACGATGGTAAAATAAAAGCTAAGGTTGATAAGCCTGTAAAGTTCAGCTTTACCGTAAAAGCTACCGATAATATTACCAAGGTAGCGTTGGGTATTGGCGAAAAGAAAAAATATAAGGTAGAAGAAATACAATATTCAAACTCAGGAACCACCCTAAGTTTTACTTACAATTTTAAAGATGCAAACAGTTACCCGGTAATTGTATTTGTAAATGGAAAAGAGTTTGCACAGTATTATGTGGAGGTGGAGTGATGCCGAAATTAGAGTCGGGATGTTGCATACGGCCTTAATCGTACATAAAACAACAATGCCAAAGTTTAAAATCTTTGGCATTGTTGTTAAAGGCTTTTTAAGCTTTTTTCTTAGGTGCCTTTGGGGTATCATCAATTTCAAAACCCCACTCGGCAAGTTTTTTGGGTTGCTTGCTATACTTACCTTTTAAATAATCACGGCTGCCTTTTACATGCTCGTTAATACCCGGTAAAAAAGCATCTCTTTCCCGGTAGGCTTGTTCCATTTCGCCTTTAAGTTTTTCTGCCTTATCGTGCAGTACCTGGCAAATGGGTATGGTTGGGCCTACTTTTACCCAATCGTACTTGGTTTCATCCATGTTGTTTAACTCGCTTTTTGTACCATCGGCTACATGCTTATTGTACACTTTTCCTGCGGTTTTCAGCAGGTCTTCGGGGTTGCGGGGTATGTTTACCCGTCCTTTTGTGTTTGCCATTTTTCTAGTTTTAATATGGTGAATAAATCAATTACAATACTAATATAATATCCATCATTTATAATAAATAGTTAAAAATTAAAATTAGATAACATCTAACAAATATTTGTTTCATCGCTATTGTGTTCAATAACAGTGCGGTGTTATTGAATACAATGGCGATGTAATGCGCAACAATGCCATTGTAATGGCTAACAATGGCATTGTAAGCGTTAGCATTGGCGTTGTTGGTACTTACACTGGCAGTGCAATGCATTACAGCGGCGTTATAATGAGTTACAATGGCAATGTTTATAGCGTGCGTTGCGGTTGCAGCGAATTAAATTACCGGAAAATATTAAAATAACCAGGCTGTATGCTATATTAACGCCGCTGTTGTGCGTCCACGCCAACAGCCGAAGTGTTAACCAGCTTAATCTTTGTAATGAGTGAGCATTCCAAAATCATCAACGCCGCATTCATAAAACTTAGCTGAGGAATAATAATATTCTTCCGGTAGTACACACAAACCTGCTTTTACAGGATTGCCATGAATGTAATCCAGTTTCTGAATAAATACTTCTTCACTAAATAAATCTATTCCCAATGCATTTCTTTCCCAAAACTGGTAATCTCTATCTTTAACCTCTACCTTAAAATGAGGTAAAACCTGCAGATGGTTTTGCAGCAAATCTGCTTTGAATTTATGTGCTGTAAAAGACATTAAGATATGTTGAATTTTATCTGGGGTAAACTTTATAAGGGGCTGCCATATAAGGTGAATGTGATTACTCATAATTACAAAGGCATACAGATTAATTCGCTTTTCAGATACTAAAAAACGTAAGCTTTCAATAATTACATCCTTGTATTTGGTTTTAAAAGTGGCTTCCATTCTAATATGGTAGCCGTGTAAAACTGCGGCCAAAAAACGGGATATTTCATATAACCGTAAATGTATTAAATTTACAGTAAAACAGTATTTGAATTATTATGAGTACACAATTCATCGGCTTCGGCTGTTGGCGTGGACGCTCAACAGCGGCATCAGGGATGGCTTACAGCCTGAAAAGGCTGACAGTAACGCCAGCAGCGGCGAAATGTTAATTGAACAGCCTTCGCATTCAAACCATTCCCGTAAAAAGGCCGCTCCTTTAAATTTATTTAAGTGCCTGTAATTGCCAGGCTTCGGCTGTTGGCGTGGACGCACAACAGCGGCGTTAGGATTGACACACAGCGTGAAAAAACTTACAGTTAAGCCAATACATGCGAAGCCCCGCCGGGAAATGTCATTAAGTTAAGGGTCTTTAACTCAAAAGTTGCCCCATTCCAGTGCCCTCTCCCTTGGAGAGGGGTTGGGGTGAGGTCTTTACAAAAGCTTAACTTAACGACATTGCCCGCCGGGACACAGGCGTTCCAAACGGGTGGTCACCCGTCTTGAACGGGTTAAGGGGGCGTTTTTAACGGGCGATCACCGGTTCTGAACGGGTCATAGGGGCGTTCCGGACGGGTGATCGGGCGTTCCGAACGGGCGGCCACCCGTCTTGTACGGGTTAAGGAGGCGTTCCCGACGGGTTATTAGGACGTTCGGAACGGGTGATTGGTTTATTTTGGGTTTTCGTATTTTTCGTCCCAGCGGGGTTTTCACAACTTACTCTATAATTTATCACGCTCTTATCGTGAAACCCCGATGCCGAACGCTGCTTAACCATCATACTGCCGCTCTATAAATCTCTGTAATGTGCCGGCAAAATATTTTATAGACATACCTTAAAGATAGCAATGGCAGTATTATTTTGCAACAGCTTTTCGGCATCGGGGTTTCGCTGAAACTGTATTGTAAATTAGAATTATTGCGTG
>JAYURR010000083.1:0-15318 GCA_043756605.1 Chitinophagaceae bacterium | reverse complement strand
GAGCTTATACTTTGGCAGCAGGCCAGGTTAACTTAACAGTTGATGCAGGTTTAAAACCATTTATACCGGCAACGGTGGGTGATTTTGTTTGGTACGATTTAAACAGAGATGGCATTCAGGATGCAGGCGAGCCAGGCGTACCAGGTATTATTGCAACACTGTACAATGCCGCCAACCAGCCAATAGGTTCAGCAGTAACCGATGGTAACGGCGCTTATTTAATCAGCAATGTACCGGCAGGCACGGGCTACTATGTTAAGTTTACCAATAAGCCTGATGCTAGCGCACCTTGGACATTACAGAATGTAGGCGGCGTAGCAGCAAACAACAACAGCAAGGTTGATGCAACCGGACAAACAGGCAGTTTCAATGTAGCACCGGGCGATAATATCAGGAATATGGATGCAGGTATTTATAAACTGATCAATATTAACGGTAATGTTTGGAATGATGCAAATGGTTTAACCGATCTGCAGATAAATAAAACAGGTGTACAGGCGATACCAAATTCACTGAATATTTATTTGGTTGATGTTACAACCAACAAGATAGTTCAGGCTGAATCTATCCTGACTAATGGTACTTACAGTTTTCAGGATGTAGAAATCAATAAATCATACAAAATAGTATTAAGTACCGTTGTTGCATTCCCTGGTCAAAATTCTCCTGTTCCGTTCCTTCCTTCAGGATGGCAGCGTGTTGGCGAAAACCTGGGTGCTGGTCCACTTTCAGGAAGTGATGGTGTTCCAAACGGACAATTATTTCTTGATACAGAAACCAGCGACGTTTTTGATGCAAACTTTGGCATCAGGGTAAACAGCGGTGAAATAATTGTAGGTTAATTTAAAATGCTTGTTAAGAATTATATAGAAATTAAAATTTGGTTATCATTAAAAATTGAAAAAATGAAAAAAACTTTAAAACCTCTGATGTTGATTGGATTGGCTTTTATAGCTGTGCAGGGCTTGTTTGCACAATCAATCCCAACAATAGAAATGCCCAGAAATCCGAATGTGCTGGGGAATTCTAATTACGGAATCGGCTCTAGTATTACGCCGGTAGTTACAGAATTTAAGAACGATTTGCTAAACAATGATGTATTTATCAATTACGTTCCTCAATCCACTTTTACGGTGGCCTTGGCAAATCAGCAGTTTACAGGGTTGAATTATGGTACTGCTAATTACAACGGAACCGGTGTAAGTACTTTACAAACTACCGGTTTGGTATTTGGCATTGGCCCATCTTTAGTTACTGATCCAACTCCTCAGGGAGGAAATCCTTACAATCGCTACAATATTATCGGAGAATATGGTGGCAATGGCGGCCCTACAAACGCCATGTTCACTTCTAACCCAACGGCTACAGGAGCACAGTTAGGAACCGGTATTAATGTTGCCAATGCCTCAAATGCTAACTTAAATGGAGCAGTAGAGGTATTTACAACTGCACAGGCATTGTATAACAATCCTGCTTATCCTGTTGGATCAAGGGTTTATTTTGGCGACCTGGTATTAACTTTTAATCAACCAGTAAAAAATCCGGTTATTCATATTGCCGGTCTGGGTGGTTCATACAGGTATTTACCATTTGGAGCTCCTAACACTCCTGCTAATTATATTTCAACTTTTTTCTCAACCGAACTTGAGTTACAAACCCCCGGCTTAACATCTACCTTAATGTCGAGCAATCCCTTCATGACACTTTCAGGAAATAACATCTTAAATAACAACGATGTTAATCCTAACGGAGGTTCAATAGTTGACCCTACTGAGTTTATTAATAATTTAGGTGCTGCAACTGGCAGTATCCGAATAAATGGAACTGTACAAACATTAACTTACCGTGTTTATTTACAGGGCGGTACTGCATCGCAATTTGCATGGTCTGCACCTGGTACATTAGTTTTAGGCGCAGGTGCACCCAGGGATCCGTTTACAGGAGATATCTGGTACGTATCAGCAAGTTATGACAGGCCAACCTTACAGGTAATTACCGGTAATGTTTTTAATGATGCTGATGGTTTAACCAATGGCAGCGTATCTACAACACTTACTACAGTTGGCCCGGTTGCTAACCCTACAACTAATGTTGGCGGATTGGTATATGCAAACTTATTAAATGCTGCAGGCCTCGTAGTGGCAAGTCAGCCTGTTGCTGCAAATGGTACTTTCCTGTTTGATAATGTTCCCGTAGGAACATACACCGTTCAATTAACGAAAAACCCAAGTGCTGGTACTTATACAGTGCCAGTTGCTCCACCATTAACCGAATTACCTGCTGGCTGGGTAAATACCGGCGAATTTAATGGCGCAGGTGCAGGAAGTGACGGGTCTGTAAATGGATTATCTGCCCCAATTGTTTTAATTGCAGGCGATATTAAATCGGATGTAAACTTTGGAATTGAGCGTTTACCTGATACTAAAGCATTTACAACAACCATAGTAACCCCAGTTGTTGGCGAGTCAATTGCTTTAACAACGCCAAGCGGACAAAGATTTGGTAGCCTGCCAATTTTAGCAGGTAGCGATCCCGAAGATCAACCAACTGAAGGTGCTTTAACCGGTAAATCTGTTCAGTTTACAACATTAGCAACAGTAGGTTCAAGTAATACACCTGCAGTGTTATTGTATAATGGAGTTGCCATTACACTTAATCAGGTAATTTCTAATTTCAACTCAGCTTTGTTAACAGTAAGTTTGCCAAACCCATGGGCAGGCGCTGGTCTCAGGTTTAACTATGCTTATGTAGATGCAGCTGGTAATGCTGATCCAACACCAGCACTTTACAGATTATTGTGGTCTGGTGGTGGTACGTTGCCAATCAATTATTTTGATTTTGTTGTTACAAAAAATGAGTGTACTGCTAACCTGAACTGGAAAACTTCAACAGAAATAAACAGTGACAGATTTGAAATTGAAGTAAGCACAGGTAACAACCCTGTATTCTCTAAAGTAGGTACAGTACTTGCATCTGGTAACAGTTCAACTGTTAAAACTTACCAGTACAGTTATCCAATGCAGGCTGGAGTTGTTTATTACTTCCGTCTTAAAATGATTGACATCAACGGATCATTCACTTACAGTACTACCGAATCCAGAAGTTGTTCAAAAGGTAGTGGAGGTATTGTGATTGCACCAAATCCGGCAAAATACATGTTTAATATTAAGGGAATGGAAAATGGCAAAAACACTATTGTGATTTATGCAGCCAACGGCCAGTTGGTAAAAACCCAAACCAGCACTTTAAACACCGATGATGTAGATGTTACTAATCTGGCACCTGGTATGTACCTGGTTAAAATTACCAGCGAAACCGGAAATACAGTTGTAAGTAAATTAATAAAGTATTAGACGATTTTCGATAACCAAGCACAAGCAAAAGATGTCCCCCCGCCTTAACCGGGGGGCTCTTTTGTTTTACAGCATTAATTTTTATTTTTCCGCAACTAGTTGATAATTAGTTATTTGTATTATTATTTTATATTTTTCTAAAATTTATTTGCCAAAAAATTAGGGAATGTTAAAACTGTTTCCATATATTTGTGTCCCCTAACATAGTAATTTTACTGACTTTCACGTGTTTTCTCCTTTAATTTGAAAAGGTTGACTTGTATTTATACAACATCAACAAAATTTTATCAAATGCAGTTTTTTGCAGTTGAGGCTTTTATAATATTTTATTATAAAAGCCAAAGTCAGCAAATTGCGGCAATTGATATAGCTTTAAAATTTATCCAGTATTCTTTTATTTTTGAAAAACGGAAAAAACAATTCCTTTAAAACGGAATATAACCTCTGAAAGAAGATAAAATGAATAAAAATTCTACCCAAAAGGAAATAAGAAACTTTGTATCAAAGATTTCCAATTTCTTAAAAATGTTACCGGCAAACCTGCCTGGTGCATATAATTTTATGTGTATCGGATATAAAAATCCGTTTCAGCATCAACCCGTATTCCAATCTACATACTTTAGTTTTTTAAATTGCATAAATAGCCGTCAGCCACTATTAAGTTTTAAGCCGGTAAAAATTAATCAATTTCAATTTTAAAAAACAGCAATTAACAGTAAAATATAATGATAAAAAACATAATCATAATACACAATAAATTAAAAGCCTGCTTTAATAATAAGCAGCTGATAATTGTATTGGTTAGCCTGTTGCTGTTATTAAATTCTAATAAAACACAAGCCCAGCAAAGCATTGCAGAGACAGGTGTAAAAAATTCATCTACAGTTTCTGATTCCACGATGGTGCTGGCTGATACAACAGCAATAAATAACTTTGCTACGTTGGGAGATTTTGTATGGATTGATAATAATATAAATGGCGTGCAGGATAAGGGCGAACCAGGGTTGGCCAATGTGGAAGTAATTTTGTACGATTCTTTACTAAATGTTATAGATTCTAAATATACAGATGACTCAGGGTATTATCGTTTCAATAAAATTGAGGTACCTGCCCAAAGTTCAAAAACATTTATTGTTGGGTTTAATAATATTCCGCCAAATTATGCTTACACTAACCTTATTACAGATAGTGTAGTGCAATATGTAAACAGTAAATCTGATACTATTTCTGGCAGAACAAAACCTTTTGTTTTACAGGCAGGTGAAATAAGAAACGATATTGATGGAGGTATAAAAAATGCCCCGGGTGTTGTACTTCCTTTAATTGTTAACCAGTTTAATGGTAATTATTCAGATGGAATTATACAATTAGGTTGGAGTACCTATTCAGAAATTAATATTGACCATTTTGATGTAGAACGCAGTACAGATGGTAATAATTTCAGGCAGGTTGGTAAAATCAATACCGCCAGTGGGCAATTAAACAGCAATGCCAATTATACGTACCTGGATATTACAGCCCAACGTGGTACAAATTACTACAGGCTGGCCATGGTTGATAACAATGGAAATTACACTTATAGCAAAGCAATAATGGTTAATGTGGATATTAAAGGAATAAGTGTAATGATAGTTTATCCAAACCCATTCAGTAAAAGAGTGCAAATACGTGTTAATTCCGATAAGGCCGAAAAAGTGGCAATCAACATCATTAACGGCAACGGTATATTAATGAGTACTCAGCAGGCACAAACACAGGTGGGGGATAATAATATAAGCATTAATAAAGTAGATGCTTTACCCGGCGGTGTATATTATATTGAAGTAGTAAGCAGTACCAGAAGTTTAAAAACCAAAGTAATGAAACTTAATTAACCTTAATTACCCTTTTTCTTACCTCTAAACCGTACCCTGAAACCTTGCAAAAGCAAGGTTTCTTTATTTGTACATATCAGGTTTATCTAATAGAATTTCGGTTGGTTTATCAACCTTAAAAATATGCTTCAGTTTATTGATAATACCTTCAACCAATGCATCGGGGCAACTGGCTCCGCTTGTCATCAGTATTGTTACAGGTGTTTTATCAGGTAAAAAATTTTCGGTTAGCTGTTCTGTTTTATGGTGTATATCATAATGCAATAAGCTAGTTGCAGATAATATTTTTTCTTCGCTATTGATAAAATAAGTAGGCAGTTTTTTTTCGCATAATTCAACCAGGTGCGTAGTATTACTGCTGTTGTAACCGCCTACAACTATTGCCAGTTGGGCTTCTTGCTCAAGCAATCCATAAACAGCCGATTGGTTATCGTTTGTGGCATAACATAAAGTATCTCTGGTATCAGCAAATCGTTCTTCTATGTTAGTATCATTAAGGTTAAATTTGTTTACGATAACCTGTTTTAAGTAATCCGAAATTTCCTGCGTATCGCTGGCCAGCATGGTGGTTTGGTTTACTACCCCAATCCGCTGCAGATCTTTATTTATATCAAATCCATCAGAAAATTTATCTTTAAAATCCTGGTCAAATAAATCCGCTGTTTTTTCGCCACTTATGTATTTACCCAGCTTTACAGCATCGCCCATATCATTAACAATAATGGTTGGCGTGTTTGCCGATGCATGCGAAAAAGTAGCCCTGGTTTCTTCATGCGTAGGCTTTCCATGTACAATTACTGTGTATTTTTTTTTAGCTATCTGATCACTGCGGTTCCATACTTTTTCTACAAAAGGGCAGGTGGTATTGTACTTGTAGGTTTCAATGCCAATGGCAGTAAGTTGTTTTTCAATATCCAGTGTGGTACCAAATGCGGGAATTATTACAACATCATCTTTGGTTAAAGATTCAAAGGGAATAACCTGCTTGCCATAAGTATCCTGTAAAAACTGAACACCTTTTGCCAGCAGATCGGCATTTACCTGCGGGTTGTGAATCATTTCGCTTAATAAAAAAATGCGTTTCCCGGGATTTTCTTCAATAGTACGAAAAGCAATTTCAATGGCATTTTCAACACCGTAACAAAACCCAAAATGACGGGCAAGATAGATTTTCAGCGACCCGTAATCCAGCAGGGTAGGGCTGAAATCCTTTTTCATTTTATCCAGCTCCTTACGCTTATTTTTTATAGCAGCTATTAATGGGCTGCGATATATTATTGGTACATCAAATTTTTTCATAGTAAATTATAACAAATGCAAAGGTATGCCGATTTACCTTTATTTTATTCCTGAGTAATTTGCTATGGTCAATAACCTGCCTGCCGGTAGGCAAGTGTCATCTAAGATTTTACCATAGCCCGAAGGGTTATTTGCAAAATCTAAATGGTAGAACATGGTTATTAGTTAAATAACAGCCTGACGGTTTTCAAAATCTGCGGCTTACATTTGAATAAAGATTTAATCTGGAAACTAATGAACGACACATTTTATAAAAGAGCTGATTGGATTGCAAATACCAATATTTATGAGGTAAACATACGTCAATACAGTAGTGAAGGCAGTTTTAATGCTTTTGCCTCATCTTTACCAAGGCTGAAAGATATGGGCGTTGAAGTGCTTTGGCTGATGCCCATACACCCAATTGGTAAAATAAACCGCAAGGGTACATTGGGCAGTTATTATTCCATAGCAGATTTTAAAGCTGTAAACCCCGAGTTTGGAAATGAAGCCGATTTTAAAAATCTGGTAAAAGTTGCACAGGAAATGGGCATGAAGGTTATCATGGACTGGGTTGCCAATCATGCAGCGTGGGATAATGTATGTACCCTGGATCATCCTGAATATTTTGTTAGGGATGAAGCCGGCAATTTTAAACCACCTTACGACTGGACAGACGTAATTCAGATAGATCACAACAATGTTGCACAGCAGGAGGCCATGATTGATGCCATGCAATACTGGGTTACCGAATTTAATATTGATGGTTTTAGAGCCGATCTGGCACACCTTACACCGCTTACATTCTGGCATAAAGCAAGAACTGCTATTGACCCCCTGAAGCCAAATCTTTTCTGGCTTGCCGAATCAGAAGAAATAAATTATCACGAAGTGTTTGATGCAACATTTACCTGGGAGTGGATGCATAACACAGAAAGTTTTTATAAGGGCAATTGTAATTTAGGCAGTTTGTATGAGGTACTTGCCAGGTATGAAAGCAATTTTCCAGAAACTGCCCATCGTATGTATTTTACCAGCAACCATGATGAAAATACCTGGAATGGGACAGGTGAAGAAAAGTATGGCGCCATGTTGAAATGCTTATCTGTATTTAGTTGTACCTGGAGTGGCATACCCATGATATACAGCGGAGAAGAAATGCCCAACCCCAAACGCCTGCAGTTTTTTGAAAAAGATGCCATTGCATGGAGCGGCGAAATCAAACTGCATGATTTTTATAAAACATTATTAACCCTGCGAAAAAATAATCCTGCATTGCGCTCGGCCGATGCAGCAGTTACCACTTTTCATATTATTACGGAAGGTGGTAAAAACATCATGGCTTTTTTGCGTAAAAATGATTTTTACGAAGTACTGGTATTTTTAAATTTAAGTAATGAGGTTAGCAGCTTTAGTATTAAAGACCAGCTTGTTAATAATACTTATCAGAATATTTTTGATAACTCAGAAAATTACCTGCATCCCGATACATTTATTAAAATGCAGCCATGGAATTATCTGGTATTTGAACGGAATAAATAAAAGTATCAATAAAAATTAAAGGAATTTAGTTTGAAAGATGCTGCAAACATTCACAGTAAATGAGTTTCTGCTCATTAAAAATCCATAGTCAACTCTTTTTAAAATATCTGTTATTAAAAAGAACATTGTCACAAATTCAGGATGATGTAATTGCTTTTATTTAATTTAGTTGCGGTATTAAAACCATGCTACATTCATATTATAAAACTACCCGGCAACATAATAATACAAAATGGGAAAGAAAAATAAAAGCGTAACAAAAGATATTGCTCAGGTTGATACTAAACCGCCACCTGCGTATGTAAAAAAAAGCAACACAAGATCTATAAAAAATGTGTGGATAAAAATTGCACTGGTTACAGCGGTATTGCTGATGTATGGAAAAACGGTTAATTATGATTTTACCATTGATGATAATATTTTTTATGTAAAACACAATTCGGTACAAAAAGGCATATCCGGCATACCGGAAATTTTTATGTACGGCAGTCTGGAAAAATACAATGGCATGAAGGGGTTGCAACCTTATCGGCCCGTTACCTTAACATCATTCGCTGTTCAAAAGCAAATTTTTAATAACGGTGCAGCTAAAGCCCACTTTGTTAATATTTTGCTGTATGTGTTGCTGGTGCTTGTGCTTTTTAATGTGTTGCTTAAATTATTACCTGAAGTGCATCCATTAATTTGTGCAACCATTGTTTTGTTATTTGCAGTACACCCGGTGCATACCGAAGTTGTAGCAAGCGTTAAAAGCCAGGACGAGCTGCTTTCGGTTTTATTTGGCCTGCTGGCGCTTTCTTATGCAGCTACTTTAATTAAAGCCGATAAATTTTCTGTAAAATATTTTGTGTTAAGTATCGGCTGCTATGGCCTTGCACTATTATCAAAAGAAGGTGTTTTTGCCATGTTACTCATATTTCCGCTGGCATTCTGGTTGCTGTTATCGCAATCAATAAAACGTTCTTTGGTTTATGCTTTACCATACCTGGGAGCAGGTTTATTGTTTCTTTTTGCCAGGCACCTGGTGCTTGATGGACAGGTGCAGAATTACCAGAATACCATTATGGAAAACGTGTTGTATGGTGCAAAGGGGTTTGCACAAATTACTGCTACCAAAATGGAAATACTTTTTCATTACCAGCGTTTGTTTTTTGTTCCCTGGCCACTTTCGTGGGATTATTCTTACAACGAAGTGCCTGTTGTTAACTGGGCTTCATTTACAGCATGGGCATCGCTGATGTTATATGGCGGCATGTTGGTTTTTGCAGTATTTAAAATAAAAAAGCAACCTGTTATTTCTTTTGGCATACTCTTTTTCCTCATCACGCTTGCACCTACGGCCAACTTGTTTTTTTTAAATGGATCTACTGTGTCAGAAAGGTTCCTGTTTTTTCCATCGCTGGGTTTAATAATTGCTTTAGTTTATGCAGCGGCACGGCTTTTAAAAATTGATACTTTAAACTTTACTGGTACTGCCGTAAATAAATTTAAGTGGATTTTTGGAACGGTAATTTTATTATTTGTTTGCCTTAGTTTTATACGCAGCAGCGATTGGGAATCTAATTTTACAATTTATAAGGCCGGAGCCCAAAATGCACCAAACAGCAGCAGAACCAACCTTAGTTTTGGTAACCAGTATCTTAAATTGGGAGATAGTGAAACAAACCGGCAGGCAAAAATTGAGTATTATAATGATGCGCTTAAATACTTAAAAAAAAGCACTGATATTCTCCCTTCTAATAAAGATGCACTGTATGGGATAGCACTGTGCTATGCCAGTTTAGGCGATAAGGCAAAGGCGTACGAAAGTTACCAGCATGCACTTATTTATTATCCAAAACACAGAAGTGTACTTAATAACCTTGGCACCGCTTTTTTTGAAGAAAAAAAATATGATTCGGCCTATATGTATTTTAAACGCTGCTATGATGCCGACAGCAGTTTCCCTAAATCATCACAAAATCTTGCCATTTATTATTTTACCATGGGCGATTTTAATCTTGCAATACAATATGCATCCAATGCCATAAAACTTTTTAAATATCAGGTATTAAGTTATGATATTCTGTCTAAAGCTTACAAGGCAATAGGTAATAATGCTGAAGCTTCAAAATACCAGATGCTTTATATTGAAATGAAAGCTGAAGCAGATGATGCAGCACCGGGAACTAATTATATTATGGAACGGTAAAATAATTAAATCAGATTTTGTTAATTTTTTAATCAGTATATGGTGCCAGGCAATAAAAAGAGGCAACGATGGTTGCCCCTTTTATTAATCATCAATTTTTTTAGTTTGCATCCAATGTAATGGGATATTCATACACACCATCATAACCGGGGTAAAACCCGCTGATAGTAATGCTTTTGTTTATACCTACTGCAGCTTTCATTTCATCAACACTCTTTATTTCTTTATCGTTTACTTTTAAAATAATAAACCCATCTTTCATTCTTGTCTGGTCGTTTAATGCACCTTCATTTATTTTTTTAACAACTACTCCGCCTGCAATACCAAACTCTTTTGCTTTTTTAGCATCCAGTGTGGTAAATTCTGCACCCAAAGTTTCCAGTACTGCATCGGCTTTTACAATATCGTAATTACCTGCCTTGTTTTTTAAGGTTACCAATGTAGTAACTTCTTTTCCATTTCTTGTATAGGTCACTGGTAATTTATCACCCGGTTTCTGGCGGCTTATAACACCCTGCATTTCGCCGCCATTGTTAATGTAAACACCATTTACTTTTGTAAGAATATCACCTTTGCGGATACCGGCTTCGTAAGCACCACCATCTTTAGGTACATCCGAAACATAAATGCCTTCAGCTGTTAACGGAATGCCTTGCCTTGTTTTTTCATCGTTACTCATATCGCTTGCGTTAACATAACTCACTCCCAAAAATCCTCTTTGAACTGTGCCAAATTTTATCAGGTCGTCGATTACCTTTTTTACAATATTTACCGGTATTGCATACGAGTAACCAGAATAGTATCCGGTTGGAGATGCAATGGCCGAATTAATTCCAATCAGTTTTCCATCTGTACTTATTAAAGCACCACCACTGTTGCCCATGTTTACTGCAGCATCTGTTTGTATAAACGATTCAACACCTGCTCCGGGGTTGCCGCTTTTATCTTTATTCAATCCAAGTGATCTTGCTTTGGCACTGATGATACCTGCAGTTACTGTTGTTTCTAAATTCAACGGATAGCCAATTGCTAAAACCCACTGACCAATCTTTGCATCATCTGAATTGCCGTACAATAAAAACGGTAAACCAGCAGCTTCTACCTTAATTACTGCCAGATCGTAAGATGGATCGGTACCAATTACTTTTGCCTTGTAGGTTTTTTTATTGCTGAGTGTAACATCAACTTCATCTGCATTGTCAACCACGTGGTTGTTGGTTACAATATAACCATCATCGCTGATGATAACGCCCGATCCGCTGGCTCTTTGCTCGGGTATTACACCGCCACGGCCACGGCCAAACAACTGGTTAAACATATCGTCATCAAACATATCGCTGAAGGGATTGTTAGGCTGCTTTTTTGGCAAACTGTTGTTAACCTGCTTGGCGTTTGTTTTTGTTTTTATGTGTACAACCGCTGGTGTAGCGGCTTCGGCAGGTGCTGTAAAATCTATAGCAGTGCCCGGAGGCGCCGTATTGCCATCAAAAAAACCTGCATACTTATAATTGGCAGGTATTACTCCGGCCTGCTGACCGGCATACGTGTTGCTGTTTTTAACATAAGCTCCATAACCCCACATTACTGCAAGGGCTGTAACTGCACTGATAGCAACTGTAAAAAAAATCTGTTTCAATTTCATTTTTTGTAGGTTTTATTTAGTTCAACAATTTTTATAAACTTTTTGTTTATTCACAAAGTATCTCATCAACTCCCATGCCTGTTAGTACAAAATAACGAAGCAATGACAAAATGCTATTTACCAACTGCCATGTTTAACAATTAATTAGGAAGAGCTTCGTAGATGATGTTTGCCCGCAGATTTCGCTGATGTCGCAGATAGAGCAGGCTTTATTTTTTTTCTGCGACATCAGCGAAATCTGCGGGACAATTATAAAGTTAACAAAAACTGCATCGTATCAACCCCATCTGCATAATCCATTAAAGCAGGGCATTGCGCTTGCCCAAACGGAATGCCCAAATGGCCGCAAATACATTGAATATCTTCATTGCCTTTTAAAAGTTGCAGCACGTTATTTTCATCGGTATAAAAACTATAATTAAGCTGACTGATGGCTGAAAAAATGGCATCATTTTCCAGCAACAAGGCACTCCCGTTTGTCATGTAAAAAATATTATTCAGCAAGGCAATAGAAAGCTGGTAATCATAATTATTTTTAAACTTGTGATGATCGGCAAAATATTTATACTTATCAAAAGCCCCCAACAGCGGCACAAAATCGTAACCGGACGGTACAAATAATTTGGTGATATTACGGCAACCCAATCCAAAATACTGATGCACATCATCCGATAAAAGTTCCAGCTCGGCTGTTGTTTCTTTTCCGCTTAAAATGGCTACGGCTGTTCGGTTGCGGCGAATGATGTTTGGGTATTTTGAAAAATACTGATCAAAATATCTTGCAGAATTGTTGCTGCCGGTGGCTATGTAGGCATCGCAGCCTTTCAGCATATCAGCAAATGAAATATAATTTTTAAGGGCAGGTTCCCAGGCAATCATTTTTTCAACAAGATGTTTTAAAAGAATATCATCTTTAGAAGATAATTTAATGGTTTGTCTATGTCCGCTGATAAACACACATAAAAAATCGTGAAAGCCAACCAGCGGAATATTACCCGCCATTACAAGGCCGATATTTTTGCCACCAATATTATCATCCAGGTGGTAATGGGTTGCCCATTGCTCCAGTTTTTCTTTTTGCAGCAATTGTGTGCAGATGTTTTTTACTGCCAGGTCAATAAAATCCAGCGTAAACCAGCCGTTATGAAAGGATGCTTTTGTTTTAACCTGCTGCCATTCCTCCTCATTAGCTAATAAATATTTTTGAAGCTGTTGTAATATTTCAATTCGTTTTTGTAAATTCATATTGTTATTATTAAATTGCACTTGCCTTCCATAAGGGGGTTTTAAAAATCAAAATTACGATACATGGCTATAAAGATAACAGATGAATGTATAAACTGCGGAGCCTGCGAGCCCGAATGCCCTAATAACGCCATTTACGAAGGTGGTGTAGAGTGGGCCGTATCTGATGGTACCAGTATTAAAGGCATGTTTACTTTAATGGATGGCACACAAGTAGATGCCGACCAGCGCCAGGCTCCTGTTAGTATGGATGTATATTATATTACACCAAACAAGTGTACGGAGTGCCAGGGTTTTCATGAAGAGCCGCAGTGTGCTGCTGTTTGCCCCGTAGATTGTTGCGTACCTGATGAAATGTATGTTGAAACGGTAGATCAGTTGCTGGCTAAGAAGGATAAGATGCACATATAACGTGTGGCGTGAATCGTCAGACGTGAGTGGTGAGTCGTCAGAACTCACGTTTCACTACTGACCACTCACGAAATAAATTTTTAACATGGCCTTACGGCCTAAATACAGGCAGGTGATATTTCCTGCAACATGGCGAGGGTATTTGTAAAAATACTTTCGCCTTTTTTGTATCAACCCTTTTTATTAATTTGTTGTATGATTAAAACGATTTTGCCTGTTATAATGCTGGTACTGCTTGCTTCCTGCATCTTTCCAAAGAAAAAAAAGGAGCCTCAGGCAGATGCATTTGCCAAAATGGAAATGATGGAGGCCGACAGGGCGTTTTCTAAATTGAGCGGAGAGAAAGGGATGAAAACAGCTTTTATTGAATACTTAGATAGTAACGGCGTTTTATTAAGGCCTGGCCATTTGCCCATAGCCGGTGCCGATGCGGTTGATTTTTTAATACAACAAAATGATAACGATTTTACCATGACCTGGGAGCCCAGAAACGGAGTAATAGCCAGATCTGGAGAACTTGGTTACACCTATGGCATTTATGCAATAAGGCCATCGGCAAAAGATACCGTTATTTATGGCACGTACGTAAGCATCTGGAAAAAAGAAAAAGGTGGCACCTGGAAATATGTTTTAGATAGCGGTAACGAGGGTTTGGGCGAAACTACTGCTGAGCAATGAAAGACTATACTGATACCTTGTTAAATTGGCGCATTGTTAAATTGTTAAAAAAATGTGTTGCCTGCAACTAAAAATTGTAATCCGTAATCTATATTTCGTTTCTTTGTAAAACAACCTTTAGCAATTCCAGATGAAGAAAAAAATAGCATTGATAACAGGTGGCTATTCCGGCGAAGCAGTAATATCTTATAAAAGTGCCAACAATATTGAGAAAAACCTGGACACCGATAAGTGGGAAACCTACAAAATAGATATCAATCCCATAGGTTGGGACTACCTGGCACGTGATGGAGTAAAAATAGCGGTAGATAAAAATGACTTTAGCATTACCATTGCAGGCAACAAAATAAATTTTGATGCAGTACTGGTTGGCCTGCACGGTACACCCGGCGAAGATGGAAAACTGCAGGGCTATTTTGATACCCTTAATATTCCCTACACCAGTTGCGATACTGCAACATCTGCCTTAACTTTTAATAAGCGATACACAGTTGCTGTAGCGGCTTTTGCAGGTATTCATGTGGCTAAGTCTGTACATCTTTTTAAACAAGTACCGGTTAGCACCGAAATTATTTTATCTGCTTTAAAATTGCCTGTTTTTGTAAAACCAAATAATGGCGGCAGCAGTATTGGTATGAGTAAAGTGAAAGAAGCAGGCGAGTTACAAGCCGCATTAGATAAAGCTTTTGCCGAAGATGACCAGGTGCTGGTAGAAGAATTTATCAAAGGCAGAGAACTGACGATTGGTGTTTTTAAAACTAAAGGAGAAGTAATTGCATTGCCCATAACAGAGATAATTGCAAAAAATGAATTTTTTGATTTCCAGGCAAAGTACGAAGGTGCCAGCGAAGAAATTACACCGGCTAAAATAGATGAAGCCATTGCAGAAAAAATAAGAGCCGAAGCAAAAAAAGCGTATGCCGTTTTTAATTGCAACGGCCCCGTAAGGATTGATTTTATTTATGATGAAACTACCGGCAACCCGTTTATGCTGGAGATAAATACGGTGCCCGGCCAGAGCGAAGCTAGCATAGTACCGCAACAGGTTGTTGCCATGGGCTGGACTTTAAAACAATTTTATACAGCTTTGCTGGATGAATGTTT
>JAYURR010000082.1:0-15426 GCA_043756605.1 Chitinophagaceae bacterium | reverse complement strand
TGGTAGCATATATTGCCAATAAAAAGGGCGAAAATATTTTTAAAAAATACCGCTTTATTTTAAATGCAAATCTTTTTACAGCATTTGGCATGCTGGTTACATTTCCTGTACAGGGATATGGAGCATATTCTATAACCTTTTCTACACTTTCCATTTTTGTATCCTATGCGTTTGCAATTATGTACTGGAAAGATTTAAATACCATTTCAGAAAAAAATATAATTGCATGGTGGTTTAAAGCTGCGGTAGTATTAAATGCCTTCGCCTCGCTGGGCGCTTTTGGTTTGGCATTTATGCGGATAGAAAAAATTATACACCAAAACTGGTACCTGGCTGCAGAATATTTTTATTTACATTTTCAATACAACGGCTGGTTCTTTTTTGCCTGCATGGGTTTACTCACTGCGTTTATAAGCCGGCACATAGTTTCAGAAAATGCATTGATGAAGATATTCAGGCTTTTTGCTTTTGCAGTAGTACCTGCTTATTTTTTATCGGCGCTGTGGTTAAATATTCCTGTGTGGGTTTATGTACTGGTTATTGTAGCTGCCATTGCGCAGGTTATTGGCTGGTTATTGTTTGCAAACCTTATCAGAAAAAACTGGACAGTATTAAGAGCAAAAATTTCAGCACCATCAAAATACATATTGGCATGTTCGGCTGTGGCACTTTCGGCAAAACTGCTTTTGCAACTGGGCTCTACCATACCAACCTTAAGCAATCTGGCATTTGGTTTCAGGCCTATTGTAATTGGTTACCTGCACCTGGTTTTACTGGGTGTTATTACTTTGTTTCTTTTAGGCAGCATGTTTTCCGAAGCATATTTTTATACAAATAAAATATCGGTAACCGGTATATTTATTTTTGCGGGTGCAGTTATATTGAATGAAATTTTACTAATGGTACAGGGTGTTGCCGCCACTACCTACACATCAATACCATTTATTAATGAAATGCTGCTTGCGGCTGCACTGCTATTGTTTACCGGAGCCCTGCTGATGGCCTTAACCAAAAAAAATAATTTACAAAAGTGATTTCAATCACAGTTTGCTTTTTTTTACAACCACAACTTTGTAAAAAATATAATTATGACAAACATTGCAGAACAAACACTCGCAACCATAGTAACCAACAATCACTTTACAGTTCCGGTACTGGAAAAATATCATCTTGACTTTTGTTGCAAAGGCAAAAGAACACTTGCAGATGCCTGTAAAGAGAAAGGATTGCCACTGGAAACGATTTCTGAAGAACTGGAGAAACCTTCATCAGCACTACAAAAAAATAAAATGCCGTTTAACGAAATGACTGCCGAACAGTTAATCAGTTACATTCTTATTCATCATCACTTTTATGTAAAACAATCTATGCCAACCATACTGGGGCATTTAGAAAAAGTTGCAACCAAACACGGCGAGCATTTTCCCTGCATGGTTGAAGTATTTATGCTCTTTAAAGAAATTAATGAAGAGATGACTGCACATATGCACAAAGAAGAAATGATTTTATTTCCCAGAATTAAAGAAGTGCTGGCATTGCAGCATGCCCATCAGTATAAAAATTTAGCTGAAACTTATATAACTGCTCCCATACAGGTAATGGAGCATGAACATGACCAGGCCGGTGAAACATTGTATAAAATTCGTAACCTTACAAGTAACTATACGCCGCCACCCGAAGCCTGCACTACCTTTCAGGTGTGCCTGGCAGAGTTAAAAGAATTTGAGGAAGACCTGCACAGGCATGTGCACCTTGAAAATAATTTACTGTTTCCTATGGCAGCAAAAATTATGATAGCACAAAACCGGTTAAACTGATCATTTCTTTTCCGGTATCCGCTTTAAGGTTTCCAATAAATATGGCCAGTATTTTTGTACCGAACTTATTTGTACTTTTTCATCCGGGGAATGTGCCCCCCGGATATTAGGGCCAAAAGAGATCATTTGCATATCGGGGTAATTGGTACCCAGTATGCCGCATTCTAATCCGGCATGCACGGCATTAACATGCGCATCGGCCTTAAACATTTCTTTATACAAATCGCTCATCAGTTTTACAATGGGAGCTTCTGGCTTTGGTGCCCAACCGGGATACGAGCCTCCAAAAGATGGCGTTGCACCAGCCAATTCAAAATTATAACAAATGGTTTTTGCAAGATCCATTTTTTCACTATCAACCGAACTGCGGGTTAAACATAGTATGGTAAATGCTCCATCCTTTACCAACACTCTTGCCAGGTTGTTTGATGTTTGTACCAGTCCGTTAATAGCAGGGCTCATGCGGTAAATACCGTTTGGGCATGCCGCAACAGTACGGAGTAAATTATATTGAAACGTAGTATCCAAAACAGTTTCAGCAGCTTCTGTAGTATTTATGCTGATGTTTAAATTTGGATCCGTGGATTGATATTCATTTTTTAAAATCGCTTCCTCTGCTTTTATTAAATCTGTAAAATTTTTACTGTCGTCAGCAGTTACTGCAACAATTGCAAATGCTTCCCTCGGGATGGCATTTCTTAAACCGCCACCGTCAATTGTAGTCACTTTTAATTCAAATTTTTCTGCGGCACTTAATAATACACGGGTTATTAATTTATTTGCATTGCCCCTGCCTTTATAAATATCCATACCGCTATGCCCGCCGGTTAATCCCTTTACTGATATAATAAAACCTGTTGCTCCAGAAATATTTTTTTCTGTTTTATAATTTCCGTTGGCACTTACATCAATACCGCCGGCACAGCCAATGGTAAGTTCATCATCATCCTCTGTATCCAGGTTCAATAAAATTTCTGCATCTAATAATCCGCCTTTTAAGCCTAAAGCCCCTGTCATACCGGTTTCTTCATCAATAGTAAAAAGTGCTTCAAGTGCAGGATGCGGAATATCATCAGCAGCAAGCAGTGTCATTATAGAAGCCACACCTATCCCATTATCGGCGCCTAATGTTGTTCCTTTTGCTTTTACCCAATCATCTTCAACAAACATATTAATGCCCTGTGTTGCAAAATCAAAATCGGTATCTGCATTTTTTTGATGCACCATATCCAGGTGACTTTGCAGGCAAACAGTTTGTTTATTTTCCATTCCGGCTGTCGCCGGTTTTTTGATAATTACATTTCCTATATCATCTTTAATTGTAGATAGATTCAGTTTTTTCCCAAATTCCATCATAAACTGAATTACTGCGGCTTCATTTTTTGAAGCCCTTGGAATTGCATTGAGCGCAGCAAAATTTTGCCATAATTCGGTTGGTGTTAACTCACTTAATACGTTGCTCATATTTACTGATTTTATTTTAAATTATTACTAAATTAAAGCAAACTGAATAACTATTACTTTAAAATATTTTCAAAAAAAAAACGCTTCAGTTGCCTGAAACGTTTTTTAAATTATAATTCTACATGCTTATTGTTTTGCGTCGGCATTTTCCTTAACCTTGGTACCACCTCTGTGTGCTGCATTAATAGTTGCATATCTTACTTTTAAACCAGCAATTTTCAAATTATCGGCGCCTTTAAGGCCTTCTTTTTCAACTGTATTCTTCCTGTTATCCAGTGCTTCGTATAATACGTTTATTTCGTCCCAGTCTTCTCTGGTGTATTTACTTTTATTATCATCAACAGTATTTACAAAATTTTTATAAACGCTTAAAATATTATCTGCATTTACAAATCCAAACTGCATATCATCACCAATTTTACCCTCACCAAACAAACGGTCTCTTAATACCTTTCTAAAATTAGGAACTCCATTTGCATTTGAATTGGCTTGCAGCGTAGCAGCTTTAAGTTCCTGCTCCTTTATAGCAAGTTCGTACTTTGCCTTCAGGGCTTCGTACCTGGCTTTGCTGGCTTCTGCCTTTGCCTTCTGTTCGGCACTTAAAGCTGCCATATTCTTTTCGGCTCTCATTGCTCTTTCCTGGTAGCCGTTATCAATTGCGGTCCAGTTTGCAGTGGTGTAAATAGGTGTAGCGCTTTCAACAGAGTCAACATAAACGTTTAGCAATTCTGCATCTTGTTTTGCTTCTTTGTTTTCGTTATTGCAGGCTGTAAAACCAACAGATACGATGGCGGCTGCAATTAATAATTTTGTTTTTGTCATTTTATTATTTTTTTTATTTAACCCGGTAAAGCAACATCCATGCCATGATGCCTGCAGGTTTTTAAATTGGTTATTGGGTTAATGCATGAAATTTTTTATTACAGATGCAAAACTATTCTCTATAAAACATTTAAGCATTATACAATCCTCTTCAATTGTTATATCATTCACAGGTTGGGCTTGGCAAGTTGCAAATCAGCATACCTTGTTTAAAAAATGGAAAAGCGTGTACTTGGAATTATTTTATCGCTGCTGGGCATTGCAGGCCTTATATATGCCGGCGTATGTTTTATGAATGGCGGAGAAAGTACCAGAAATATAAAAGCAATTATTTTTGCAGGCATATTAGGTGGCATTTTCTTTTTTGCAGGAATTGGTTTAATAAAAAATACAAAAGATAAAGCAACTTAGTGCTGGCCCCATAAAACAATATTTACGCTTTTTCCCTTTTATAATTCCTTAAATGCTACACCGCCTTACAAGCATGCTTTTGCTGCAACAGCAGATTATAATATATCATATGCGGCAATTAATGTGTATATTGTAAGTGGGCATTTAACTAAAGTCATACTATAACGATTGTTAAGGTATTAAATCCTTACTTACTTCTTTATTCTTCTCTATAATTAAAGCCCGTTTTTAATTTACAAGGTGTGAATTGTGTAACTATTATCAAATGTTGTGTAATAAATAGCCTTTAATGCAGCAGAACTTTGTAGCATTGCTAAAAAAATAACGTTATTGAAACTGCATATTAAATATATGGTTAGCAACCGCTGTAAAATGGCGGTTAAAGAAGAGCTGAAAAAACTAGGACTTCATTTTATTGTTGTGGAGCTTGGCGAAGTGGAGATAATGGAAAAATTAACCGAAGCACAGCGCAATCATTTAAATGCAGGTTTAATTAAATGGGGACTTGAACTCATGGACGACCGGCGATCGGTATTGATTGAACGGATAAAAAATGTAATTGTAGAAATGGTTCACCACTCAGATGAAGTGATAAAAATAAATTTTTCTCATTACTTAGGCGAAAAACTAAACCACGATTATACTTACCTCTCCAATTTATTTTCAGAAGTACAGGGTACAACTATCGAACAATTTATTATAGCCCATAAAATTGAACGTATAAAAGAACTCATCATTTACGGCGAATTGAACATTACTGAAATTGCCTGGAAAATGAATTACAGCAGTGTTGCCCATTTATGTAACCAGTTTAAAAAAATGACCGGCCTCACCCCAACCCATTTTAAAAAATTAAAAGATAAGAGAAGAAGCCCGATTGAAGAAATTGGAATGACTACAGCTGCACCTTCACACTAAAAAGCGCAATTAACGGCAACTAATATAGTTTGCTGTAATAATTTATACATGAACACAAAAAAAGAAATACAAAAAAAAAATACACAGCTCACCGGGCCCGATGGGCATCCTGCAGATAAGCAGCTTATCAAATCACTAAACCTGTTTCCGGTGGTGGGCATTGGTGCATCGGCAGGCGGCTTGGATGCTTTTAAAAAATTACTGAAAGCCATTCCTGAAGATTCGGGCATGGCTTATGTGCTGGTGCAGCACCTGGATCCTAAGCACGAAAGCCTGTTGCCAGAGTTGCTGCAAAAAGTTACCAATATACCTGTTTTGGAAATTTCGGACGATCTGCGTGTAGAGCCCAATCATATCTACATCATCCCCAGCAACAAAATGATGATTGCAAATGATGGTGTGCTGGAACTTAGTCCCCGGCCGGCAAAAAACCGCAACGTACGCAATTTACCCATCGATCTTTTTTTTATATCGCTGGCAGAGGTGCACCAAAGCCATGCAATAGGCGTAGTTTTATCGGGCACGGCAAGTGATGGCACGCTGGGTTTAAAGGCCATTAAAGATCATGGTGGCATTACGTTTGCGCAGGATGAGGAGTCGGCTGCATACGAAGGTATGCCACACAGCGCAGCGCAGGCTGGTGTGGTTGATTTTATTTTGCCGCCCGATGAAATTCCAAAAAAATTACTGGAAGTTGTTGGCAAAGTAAACCTGAGCGATGATGAGCTGCAAAATATTCCTTTGCAGGAAGAAGAAGTATATAACCAAATGCTAACCCTGCTTCGCCTGCGCAAAGGCACCGATTTTACTTATTACAAACAAACCACCATACGCCGCCGCATAATACGCCGCATGGCTATTAATAAAAATGAAGACCATGCAGCTTACTTAAAATATTTAAGAGAAAATAAACCCGAGCAGGATATTTTGTACCAGGACTTGCTGATACCCGTAACCGATTTTTTTAGAGACCCTAAAGTTTTTGATAATTTATGTAAAACTATTTTCCCTGCTATAATAGAAAATAAAACCAGCAGTGAGCCTATAAGGATATGGGTGGCAGGCTGCAGCACCGGCGAAGAAGTTTACTCTATGGCTGTTTGCCTTAAAGAATTATTGACTGAGGGCAATACAGACATGGGTTATCGTGCAGAATCTTACCAAAGGGTGCAGATATTTGCTACCGATATAAGCGAACCCGCCATAGCCAAAGCAAGGGCAGGCGTATATTCAAAAACCGATGTAAAAGGATTATCAGATAAACAACTGAAAGATTTTTTTACCAAAACCAACGGCATTTACCAGGCAAATAAATCAATAAGAGATATGTGCATATTTGCGGTACATAATTTTTTAAAAGATCCGCCTTTCAGCAAAATAGATTTTATAAGTTGCCGCAATGTGCTTATTTATATGGAGCCTTATCTGCAAAAAAAAGCACTCACTACTTTTCATTATGCATTAAATGCAAACGGATTTTTGTTACTCGGCAAATCAGAAACAACCGGCGGCGTACCCGATCTTTTTGCTGCACATTTTAAAAAAGATAAAATATTTACCCGTAAAGATGCACCCGGCAGTTTTATACACACTACCACCCAACGTACCGAAGAAAGCTATGCCGGTATTAACGTAAAACCCCGGCGTGAAAACATACACACCGATTTTCAAAAAACGGCCGATGATATCATGCTCAGCAAATACACGCCTGCAGGTGTGGTTATTAACGAGGCCATGGATATTGTACACTTTAGAGGCAGCACTGGTAATTATTTAGACCCATCGCCGGGCAAAGCAAGCCTCAATTTATTAAAGATGGCTAAAGAAGGTTTGGCATTTGAGTTGCGCAACATTTTACACAAAGCCAAAAAAGAAAATGAAACCGCAATTAAAGAAAATATTCCGGTACAAATTAATAATGCACTCCGCAACATTAGCATAGAAGCTATACCACTGCCCAATATGGCAGAGCCGCATTATCTGGTTCTTTTTAAAGAAACTGTACTTACTGCAACAACAAAACAACCAACCGCAAAAGCTGCATCTAAAATAAAAAATGATGAAAAAGACCTGCGTATAAAACAACTGGAGCTGGAGCTTGCACAGGTACGTGATGATATGAGGAGCATTTCCGAAGATCAGGAAACCGTAAATGAAGAACTGCAGAGCGCCAATGAAGAACTGCTGAGCAGCAGCGAAGAACTGCAGAGCCTGAATGAGGAAATGGAAACCAGTAAGGAAGAGTTGCAAAGCACCAATGAAGAACTAACCGTGGTAAACCAGGAGATGATTGGGTTGAACGAACAGGTAACCGAAGCCAGAGATTATGCCCAAGCCATTGTTGCCTCTGTACATGAACCGTTGCTGGTGCTTGATAAAAACCTGCGCATTAAATCGGCCAACGATGCATTTTATAAAACTTTTCAGGTAAATGAACGGGATACAGCAGGCAGTTTAATTTACGAACTGGGCAATAAACAATGGAACATACCGGCTTTAAAAGAGCTGCTGCTTGGTATATTGCTGCATAAAAGCAAATTCGAAAACTTTGAGGTAACGCATGTTTACCCAAATATTGGCGAACGTATCATGCTGCTTAATGCAAGGGAAATGACCCGTGATAACGCAGATGAAAAACTGATACTGCTGGCCATTGAAGATATTACCCAAAAAAAAGAAATTGAAAATTTTTTAATAAAAAGTACGCTTCGTTTCAGGCAGTTGGTAAAAGATTTGCCTGCCGCAGTGTATAGTTGCGATGCAGATGGACTTATAAATTTTTATAACGATGCTGCCGTAAAAGTTTGGGGCCGTGAGCCTGCACTTGGTAAAGAACACTGGTGCGGTTCTTTTAAATTATTTAACCCCGATGGCTCCCCAATGCCTTTAGAAAAATGCCACATGGCCTTAGCCCTTAAAGAAGGCCGTGCCATTATAGGCGAAGAAGTTATTATTGAGCGGCCCGATGGCAGCCGCTCTCATGTATTGGTTTACCCGCAACCCGAATTTGATCTGGCTGGTAAAGTTACAGGTGCCATCAATATGGCTTTTGATGTTACCGAACAGGTACAGGCCAGAAAAAAAATTGAAGAAACCAGCGCACGTTATCATAACATGCTTATGAACTCCCCCTTTGCTTTTTCTATTATGAAGGGAAAAGATATGCAGGTTACCCTTGCCAATAACCTGATAAAAGAAATTTGGGGAAAAGGAATGGATGTAGAAGGTAAAACACTTTTACAGGTTTTACCCGAGCTGGCCAACCAGCCTTTTCCGGCAATGATTGATGCTGTTTATACCACCGGCATTCCGGTTACGGCAAACGAAATACCTGCCCTGTTTAATTATAACGGCATTACAGAAAAAAAATATTTTAATGTTGTTTACCAGCCACATATTGAAGCTGATGAAACCATATCGGGCGTAATTACCATTGCACATGAAGTTACAGACCAGGTGCTTAGCCGAAGAAAAATTGAAGAAAGCGAAGAACGTTTTCAGGCAGCTGTTGCCGCAGTGCAAGGCATTGTATGGACCAATAATGAAAAAGGCGAAATGGAAGGTGAGCAGATTGGTTGGAGTTTACTAACCGGCCAAAGCTATGAACAGTACCAGGGATATGGATGGGCTAATGCCATACATGCTGATGATGCACAACCCACTATTGATGCCTGGAACGAAGCAGTTAGAGACCGTAAGAATTTTGTTTTTGAACACCGTGTAAAATTGAAAAATGGAAACTGGGGGCACTTTGCTGTTAAGGCAATTCCTTTATTAAATGCAGATGGGTTAATACGGCAATGGGTGGGTGTGCATACCAATATCACTTTGCAAAAGCAAGCAGAAGATTTATTAAAAGAAAGCGAACACCGTTACCATGAAATGGTTCGCTCTTCTCCATCGCTCATTGCAATTTTAAAAGGAAAAGATTTAATTGTTGAAATTGCCAATACTGCTATGTTAGAAAGCTGGGGCAAGGGAAATATAATTGGACAATCGCTGTTTGATGCCGTGCCCGAAACGGTGGAGCAGGGCTTTGATAAACTTTTATTGGCCGTATATAAAACCGGTGTACCCGTGGAGGCTTATGAATCGCCTGTTAACCTGCTCCGCAATGGCATAAAAGAAATAGTTTACTACAATTTTATTTACCAGGCACAACGCAATATAGATGGCGAAATAGATGGCGTGGCAATTATTGCAACAGAAGTAACACAGCAGGCACTGCTTAATAAAAAAATAAGAGAAAGCGAAGCATTTAACCGGGCCGTATTAGATAGCAGCCCCGATTGTATTAAAATGCTTGATGCAGATGGCAGGCTGCAGTTTATGAATACTAATGGCCTTTGCCTGTTAGAAATTGATGATTTTAAAACGGTAGAAAACACTTATTGGTGGGATATGTGGGAACCTGCAAACCAGCAAATAATAAAAGATGCAGTAACAACAGCAAAGAGTGGAGAAAAAATTCAGTTGCAGCTTTTTAGTGCCACTGCAAAAGGCACACTCAAATGGTGGGATGTAATTGTATTACCAATAATGCTTGATGGTAAAAATGAAAAAATACAACAGGTTCTTTCCGTATCAAGAGATATAACGGAGTATAAAGATGCAGCTTTGAAAGTTAAGGAAAGCGAAGAGCAATTACAAAGTATTTTTGGCCAGGCACCTGCTGCAATATGTGTGCTTGATGGACCCGAACATACTTATGTGCTTGCCAATGCAGCTTATCAAAATATGATTAGCCGCAACGAAGAGCAGCTTATTGGAAAAACCATTAAAGAAGTTTTTCCTCACTTGCAGGCATCGGGAGCATTTGAGATTTTAGATAACGTATTTAAAACAGGCGAACCTTTTATTGCGCCTGAATTTGAAACAATAATTGACAGGTTTAATGATGGAATACTACACACCACCTACTATAATTTTAACTTAAAGCCTTTAAAAATTAAGGGGAAAGTTACTTCCCTTATGGTAGTTGCATACGACATAACCGAACAGATTGAAGCCCGGAAAAAAATAGAACAAAGCGAAACAAAGTTTAGAACGCTTATAAAAGATGCACCCGTAGCAACCTGCTTTTTTACCGGCAGAGAAATGACTATAGAAGTAGCCAATGAACTGATGATAGGTTATTGGGGAAAAGGAAAGAATGTAATAGGAAAAAAATTAGCCGATGCTGTACCGGAATTAATAGGGCAACCCTTTCTTCAAATATTAGATCAGGTATTTACAACAGGTAAAACCCACGAAGCAAAGAATGAATATGCACAATTAAAGTTAGACGGCGTGTTGGGCGAATACTATTTTGATTATACCTATAAACCCATTCGCAATGCTGCCGGCCAGGTATATGGTATTATGAACATGGCGGTGGATGTAACCGAGCAGGTGCTTGCCCGCAGAAAAATAGAAGAAAGCGAAAAACAATTCAGGCAAATGGCAGAATTAATGCCGCAAAAAATATGGACTTCGGATGCTGCAGGCAATAAAAATTATTTTAATAAAACATTACTCGACTATGCCGGCTTTTCTTTAGAAGAATTAAAAGGCAGTGGGTGGCAACAAATTGTTCACCCCGATGATTGGGGAAAGAATAAAACCCAATGGGAGGAATGTATAAAAACCGGAAAAAATTATGAAACCGAAAACAGATTACTGCGTAAAGATGGAAAATTCTTTTGGCATCTTACCAGGGCGGTAGCTATAAAAGACGAGGATGGTAAAATTAAAACGTGGGTAGGCTCTAAAACCGAAATACAGGAGCAAAAACAGCAAAAACAAGAATTAGAAAAAGCCGTAACAAAAAGAACGCAACAATTGCTGGAAGTTAACAAAGAACTTGAGCAAAAAAATGAGGAAATAATTGTAGCCAACCAAAAATTACTAACCGAATACAGCCGCAGTTTAATTGAAGCCAGCCTGGACCCACTGGTTACCATAAATATACAGGGTAAGGTTACCGATATGAACCAGGCAACGGTTGATATTACCGGCGTATCCCGTGCACAATTAACCGGCACCAACTTTCTGGAATATTTTACCGAACCCCAAAAAGCACGGCAAGTTTATGAGCAGGTTTTTGCAAAAGGATCGGTTGTAAACTCGCCGCTAACACTCCGCCATACCGATGGTAAATTAACCGATGTATTTTTAAACGGATCGGTTTATAAAGATGATAAAGGCAAAGTTTTGGGCGTGGTGCTGGTTGCCAGGGATGTAACAGAAGAAAAAATAGTGGCAACCAAACTTACCGAAGCCATTATATTTGCCGAGCTGGCTACCGGCATGGCCGAAGAAGCAAAAGGCAAAGCAGAAGATGCTACAAAAATTGCAGAAGATGCTGTTAAAGCCAAGCAGCAGTTTTTAAGCAACATGAGCCACGAGATACGCACCCCCATGAATGCCATTATAGGCTTTACCAAAGTAGTTTTAAAAACTGAACTAACCGATAAACAGCGGGAATATTTAACAGCTATAAAACTAAGTGGCAACTCATTAATTGTTTTGATAAATGATATACTCGACCTGGCAAAGGTAGATGCCGGTAAAATGACCTTTGAAGAAATACCTTTTAAAATGTCGGCCTCTATAGCCGCCATGATCCATTTGTTTGAAACAAAAGTGCAGGAAAAGAATGTAGAACTTGTAAAAATATATGATGATAAAATTCCGGAAGTGTTGCTTGGCGACCCTGTGCGCCTGCACCAGATCATTTTAAACCTGGTGAGCAATGCAGTAAAGTTTACATCAAAAGGTAAAATAACAGTAAGCCTGCAATTAGTGCAGGATGATGAAGAAAGTGTAAGTATTGAATTTAAAGTTGCTGATACCGGTACCGGCATACCAGAGAGTAAAATAGAGGATATATTTAAAAAATTTCACCAGGCATCAAGCGAAACAAGCAGACTGTATGGTGGCACCGGCCTGGGATTAGCCATTGTTAAGCAATTGGTAGAAGCACAGAACGGAACCATTACAGTAAAAAGCAAATTAAACGAGGGATCAGCTTTTAGTTTTACTTTAAGCTTTAAAAAAACAATAGAATCTTTATTAGCTGAAACAGAAATTTTAGAAATTGGCACAGAAAATAAAAATATAAAAGTATTGGTGGTAGAGGATATTGCCCTTAACCAGTTACTGATGAAAACATTGCTGGATGATTTTGGCTTTGAAAGGGATATTGCAGCCAACGGAAAAATAGCCATTGAAAAGCTACAGCAAAAAAACTACGATATTATTTTGATGGATCTGCAAATGCCGGAGATGAATGGCTTTGAAGCAACCGATTACATCCGAAATAAGCTGAATTTAAAAATACCCATCATTGCATTAACAGCCGATGTAACCACAGTGGATCTGGAAAAATGCAAAGCCGTTGGCATGAATGATTATATTGCCAAGCCTGTTGATGAAAGAATACTTTACAGTAAAATTGTGGGTTTGGTAAAAAACAGGGATAAAAAAAAATACCCCATAACCGCAAAGGCACCATTAGCAGCAGCTAAAAATAAAAGATGCACCGATCTGGCTTATTTAATAAGCATAACCCGCTACAACCGTAAATTAATAATGGAGATGATTGCCCTGTACCTGAAGCAAACACCGCCATTAATTAGCGCACTCAAAATTAGTATGCAGCAAAAAAATCTGGAGCAATTGCATGCCGCCGCCCATAAACTAATTCCTTCCTTTGCTATAATGGGTATTGGTAAAGAGTATGAAATGATTGCAAAAAAAGTACAGGAATATCAAGGTTCGCTGCACCAGGCAACAACAATAGAAGGGCTTGTAATGCAACTCGTAAACATATGCACACAGGCATGTGCCGAGTTGGAAGAGGAATACACAATTCTAAAAAATACAACAGCATGAATAACGAAAATAAAATAAAAATTTTTTTGGTAGATGATGATGCCTTGTTTTTAAAAAAGCTGGAAATAGAATTTATGCAACATGCCGGCATAGAGATTGAAACTTTCCCAACCGGCGAACTTTGTGCCGAAAATTTAATAAAGAACCCAGATATAATTATACTGGATTATCACCTGGATGGGATTGATAAAACAGCCATGAATGGAATTGACACATTGGATAAAATAAAATCAATTAATACTGAAATACCGGTGGTAATGCTTTCATCGCAGGATAAGATTGAAGTTGCTATTAATTGCATGCACCATAAAGCTTTTGATTATGTAGTAAAAAGTGAAACCGCATTTATGCGCCTGCAAAAAATTATCAGCAACATATACCAATACAAAAAAATAGAGAAAGAACTTAACTGGTATATGGAAAGGATGTGAGGCATGAGGGGTGAATGGTGAAACGTGAGTTATAGCAGCTTAAAAATTAAGAAATTTTTCATCGCCATTTTCATTACCTAACTTATATATTCTCATTCACTACTCACCACTCACTACTCACCACTCACTACTCACCACTTAATATTCATCATGCAAAGCGAACACAGGTTTGCGGTACATCCACCGGCCACCTGTGAAATCAGGAAACTCCACTGTTTCATTACCCAACTCAATAGATTGCTCACTTAACGGGGTGATTGCACTCCATGCTGCTGCATCATATACATCCATGGGTGTTGCCTCTTTACGTTTGATGGATTCGATAAACGAATGAATGACATAAAAGTCCATACCGCCATGGCCCGAGCCCTGTGCTTCCTTGCTCCACCTTGCCCATAAGGGGTGGTCGTATTTATCCAGCCACGCTTTAGCCTCATCCCATTGGTGTGATTTGGGTGATTTACCTTGTATATAAATCCCTTTATTTACATCCATCCACAAACCATCGGTGCCCTGTACCCTGAAACCTAAAGAATAGGGCCGTGGAAGATTGGTATCATGCTGCAATAAAATAGTTTCACCATTAGCACAACTAATCGAGGTTGTTACTACATCCCCAAGTTTAAAATTAATTTTTGCATTGGCGTGGTTTTCACCACAAGTCTTTAAAATATGATTGTGGAGTCCCCTGGCTTTTGAAGAGAAGGAGCACAGGTTAATGAAACGGTTGCCCCGGTTAATATTTATATAATGTGCAATGGGGCCGATCCCATGGGTAGGATACAGATCACCATTACGGTAAATAGAATGGTGCGTTCTCCAGCGGGCCTCTGTCCATGCTTTATCACCTATTTCGCAACCACCACCATATGCTTTAACACCATCATTGAATTTTACTTCTCTTAGATCGTGCTGGTAACCACCCTGCAGATGGATCAACTCTCCAAACAAGCCCTGTCTTACCATATTTAATACCGCCATTACATCGCGACGGTAACACACATTTTCGAGCATCATCACATGGGCCTTGTATTTTTCTGTTGCCTTTACCACATCCCAATGATCCTGCAGGGTAATACCAAGCATTACTTCTGTACCCACATATTTAATGCCTGCTTCCAATGAGCCAATGATCATTTCCTTATGCCATTCCCACGGAGTGGCAATAATAATGGCATCCAGGCCTTTTATTTCCAGCATCTTTTTCCAGGCATACAGATCACCTGTGAAAATTTGCGGCATTTTTTTTCCGCTTTTGATGATCATCTCTTTGGATGTGGTCAGCATCCGCTCGTCAATATCGCAAATGGCTATCAACTCAACATCTTCTCTTCGCAACACAAGGTCAAGGTGATTTTGGCCCCTCAAACCAACACCTACAATGGCAATTTTTACTTTTGTATTTGTGGCGGAAGCAAACAAACCTCCGGTTGGCAATACAGCAAGCGATACTGCTGCCAGGCCTGTATTTTTTACAAAGTCTTTTCTGTTCATTGAATCGTTTTAAAAGCTATTAAAAAATTTTATTTCAACCTCCGTTGATAAACCTGTACTTCCTGCTGCTTCATTTCATGGCTATCTTTTCAAATTTATTATACATGATCAATTGTCCACTTTTCAGGGTGTTCAAATAAATACTGCGGTTTCCTGGTTTTTTTCATCATTCTTTTTAGATTTTTGAAAAAAAC
>JAYURR010000081.1:0-5132 GCA_043756605.1 Chitinophagaceae bacterium | reverse complement strand
TCCCGCAGTTCATCGGTCATAAATGGCGATGGCGATTCCTCTACCAGCTTTTGGTGGCGGCGTTGTATTGAGCAATCCCTTTCGCTTAAATGGCAAATGTTTCCGTACTGGTCTCCTGCAACCTGTATTTCGATATGGCGTGGTTCTTCCACAAATTTTTCCATGTAAATACCGTCATTCTTAAAAGATGCTGCGGCTTCTGTTTTTGCATTATCAAATGCTTTTTCTATTTCAGCTTCTTCCCAAACCACACGCATGCCTTTACCACCACCACCGGCAGTTGCTTTTAAAATAACCGGGTACCCAACTTCTTTGGCTGATTGTTTTGCGTGGTCAACACTTTCCAGTAACCCTTCAACACCAGGCACTACCGGCACACCTGCCGCAATCATTGTTTTTTTTGCGGTTATCTTATCGCCCATGGAGTTTATCATATCCGGCGTGGGACCTATAAATTTAATGCCATGATCGGCACAAATTTTTGCAAACTTGGCGTTCTCTGCCAAAAATCCATATCCGGGATGAATGGCATCTGCATTGGTTATTTCGGCCGCAGCCATAATATGCGCTACATTCAGGTAGCTATCCATACTGGCGGGCTTGCCTATGCAAACGGCTTCATCTGCAAATTTTACATGCAGACTGTCTTTATCGGCAGTAGAATAAACCGCAACGGTTTTAATACCCATCTCCCGACAGGTACGAATAACCCGTAACGCAATTTCTCCTCTGTTAGCTATTAGTATCTTTTTAAACATAAGTACAATTTGATGATGTGGTAATTTGATGATTTGAAAATTGACCTGGTATCTGAAGGTTCACTCATCTTCAAATTACCAAATCCTCAAATCAACTAATTAAGAAGGATCTACTAAAAACAAAGGCTGATCATACTCCACCGGGCTTGCATCTTCTACCAAAACTTTTACAATTTTTCCTTTTACTTCACTTTCAATTTCGTTAAAAAGCTTCATAGCTTCAATAATGCAAACTACTTTACCGGCAGTAACCTCATCGCCTACCGATGCAAAAATTGGTTTACCCGGGCCCGCCTGGCGGTAAAATGTACCAATCATCGGGCTTTTTATGGTTATCAGGTTATCTGCTTTAGGTTCGGCAGGTTTTGCATCAACCGGGGCTGCCGCAGCAGGTGCGGCACTGGCTGCCGGCACTGATGAATATGTTGGTGCAGCCGAGCCAGCTATAATATGCTGTACAGGGTCTTTTTTCTGTTTTACTGTAATTTTTACACCCTCTTCTTCAATGGTGATTTCGCCTATATTGGTTTTGTTGATGAGCTTTACCAGCTCTTGAATTTGTTTGATATCCATGTGTATTATTTAATGGTTAAATTAAATTGAAACCGGGCTGCTAAGGTAAGGGAAGATTAATCATAACAGCAAGCTTAATTTTTAAAAAAGATGAAAAAATGGCATTTTTTGCCCTAAAAAGCACATTTTTGAGCAATTTTGATGTAAAAAACAACCATTTTATAAAAATAAAAAATGGGTACCAGTTGCCCGGATACCCATTTTTAATTGTATTTTTTTAGCCTATTCTTTTACTCTTTCAACATATTCGCCGGTTTTTGCGTTCACCCTTATTAATTCTCCTTCATTTACAAACAAAGGAACGTTAACAGTAGCGCCTGTTTCAACAGTTGCTGGTTTTAATGTACGGGTTGCAGTATCGCCTCTCATGCCCGGCTCGCTGTAAGTAACCAATAAAACAATTTTATCGGGTAACTCAACACCCATAGGTAAGTCGGTTTCGCCATTAATTAAAACGGTTACTTCCTGGCCGTCTTTTAAAAACTTAGGTGCGTCAATCATCGTTTCTGCAACGGTTATCTGCTCAAAAGTTTCGGTATCCATAAAACTATAACCCGTATCATCTTTATATAAATACTGGTAAGGCTTTTTTTCAACCCTAACCGGATAAATGGTTTCACCGCTGTTCCAGGTAACTTCAATAGTGCGGCTATTATCTACACCTTTAAGTTTAGCCCAAACCTTTGCTGCTGCACGGGCTGTTTTGTTTTGCCCAAATTCAATTACACTGTACAGGCTGCCATCTACTTTAATGATGAGGCCAGAGCGCATATCTGCTGTTGTTGCCATAATTATTTCATTTTTTATCCCGGTACTTACCGGGGGGCAAAAGTAGGAATAGTATGGCTAAATCCGAAATCGGGTATTAAAAGATGAGAAATGATTTTCGTTTTACTGATTATGTTGGCGTTTTGCACCACATAGTACATAGAAAACAATAGAAAATCACACAGGCTATGTGTTAATCTATGTTCCTGATGTTTCTATGTGGCTCAACCTGTAAGAGTGGTTGATAAACTGTTTCAATAAATAACAATCCATTATCAAACAAAGGATTTAGTTTTACAAAAATTTTAAAAGATGAAGAAAACAGTTTTTACTTTAATTGCAATCTGTTTTGGTTTTGCTGCTTTGGCGCAAACGGATAGCAGCCAGATGTACTTTAAAATACCTACGATACCTGCTTTTAATCTTATTAAAATGCCCGACAGCAGCAGTTTTACAAACAATAAGATGCAAAAAGATATACCTACGGTGATTATATTTTTTGCGCCCGATTGCGACCATTGCCAGGAAGCAACCAAAAATTTAACCGCAAAAATGGAGCTATTGAAAAATGTTCAGATAGTAATGGTTGCCGGGATGGAATATGGTATTGTAAAAAAGTTTTACGCCGATTATAAACTGGCCAATTATCCAAACATTACTGTAACCAGAGATCCGCTATTTAAATTACCGCAATATTACAGTGTACACTCAATACCCGATGTGTATGTTTACGATAAAAAAGGTAAATACCTGAACCATTTTAAAAAGGATATTCCAGTTGAATTAATAGCAGCATCATTTTAATAGTGCTGCTTATTATTTAACAAAGCGCTGATCGCATATAATTTCATCCTGCACCAGTATTCTTACATCGTAAATGCCTTTGGGTAAATTATCAACGGGTATTTTAATTTGTTTGCTAAGAGAAGCATATCTTAATTTGGCAAAAACCCTTCCGGTGGGTTGCTGTATAATTACATTGATAACGCCTTTGATGGGTTCAGTTCCTCTGTATTCAAGCGTAAGCAAACTGGTAACAGGCACCGGGTACATTATCCAGTTATTGGTGGCCGAGCCGATGATCACTATTACATTCCCGCTATTTGCTGTTTTACCATCTGCATAAATATATTTAAGGTGGTAATAGTTTTCTCCCGTTGCAAAATTTTTATCATCAAAATAAAAATGGCGGTTTTTGGTAGCCTGATCAATCTGTTGCAAAGCAATATCAGTCCATGTTTTATTGTCTTTACTGCGTTGCAGCACATACCCTTTTACGGCTGGTGATACGTGTTGCCATTTAATTACAACCACTTTTTTACGGCTATTGTAAACGGCAGTAAACTCAGGTAACTGGCTGCTGCTGAAACTGCTGAAATTAAGACCGATAAGAAAAATGAGGTGGAAAATTTTAATCATGTAGCTTGAATTGTGTTTAAATAGTTTCCAAAACCAAACCAAAAATTCACAGCAAACAGTTAAATCTTAACTGGCAAATCTGCTAATAAGCAAGAAACTGAAAATCCATTTTTACTGCGTTGGTATTTAATTATCTTTGCAGCGCAAAATATTTTTCTACCTTAAACATACATACATGAAAATTACTGTAGTGGGAGCCGGAGCCGTAGGTGCTACCTGTGCCGACAATATTGCCCGTGCAGCACTTTGTAATGAACTGGTGATACTTGACATTAAAGAGGGTGTTGCCGAAGGCAAAGCCATGGATCTGATGCAAACCGCTACCCTGCTGGGTTTTGACACCCGCATTACCGGAAGCACCAATGATTATGCTAAAACCGCAGGAACAGATGTAGCGGTTATTACTTCAGGTATACCACGTAAACCGGGCATGACCAGGGAAGAACTGATTGGCATTAATGCCGGTATTGTAAAATCGGTTACTGAAAATATTTTAAAGCATTCGCCCGATGCAATTATTGTGGTTATCAGCAACCCAATGGATACGATGACTTACCTGGCACTTAAATCAAGCGGCTTACCCAAGAACAGAATTATTGGCATGGGAGGCATTTTAGACAGCAGCCGTTTTAAATATTATTTGTCAACTGCCATGGGCGTACCCGCAACTGATTTACAGGCGGTGGTTGTAGGCGGACATGGAGACACCACGATGATTCCTTTGGCAAGATTAGCTACTTACCAGGGAACACCGGTTAGCAATTATTTAGATGCTGAGACTTTAAAAAAAGTAGTGGCCGATACTATGGTTGGCGGTGCAACGCTTACCGGTTTATTAGGCACCAGTGCCTGGTATGCTCCCGGTGCTGCAGGAGCTGCTTTGGTTGAATCTATTGTAAGAGATGAGAAAAAAATGTTCCCTTGCTGTGTTTCTTTAGAAGGTGAATACGGGCAAAATGATATCTGCATTGGCGTACCGGTAGTTATTGGAAGAACCGGTATTGAAAAAATTGTTGATTACAAACTGAATGAGGAAGAACAGGCAGCTTTTAATAAAAGTGCCGATGCTGTAAGGAGCATGAATGCGGCATTGGAGAATTTTTAAAAAGACACTAACTAAAAGCCCTTCGATTTATCGAGGGGCTTTTTTATGCCCGATTTCAAAATTCAAAAGATATATGCTAACTTGAGGGCAGTGAAACTAATCTGCCAAATATTCCTGCTATGCATTGCCTGTATTTTTTTATACCAGCAATCAAATGCCCAGTTGAACATAACCTCTTCCAATAATGCACAGGCATTGGTACAAAAACTACTTGGGCCTGGCGTAACCGTAAGTAATATTACGCTTTCAGGGCACCCCGCCATGACAGGTTTTTTTAACAACATTAGCGGAACAAATATTAGTATAGATAGCGGCATTGTATTAACAAATGGCAGGTCAAAAACAATTGGTGCCGGTAGTTTTGGAATGGATGGAGATGGAATTACCACAGCCCTCAATGTAGATGCTTTTAATGCATGGGGCTTCCCCGGCGATCCCGATCTTGAAGCTATTGTTTTAGATGAAACATATGATGCCTGTGTGTTGGAATTTGATTTTGTACCACTTGG
>JAYURR010000080.1:0-15514 GCA_043756605.1 Chitinophagaceae bacterium | reverse complement strand
CAGCGTTTTTGTTAGATAAGATTCTTAAACTTTTATCTTTTACCTCTTATTTAAAAATATGGCAGTAAAATATCTTCACTGGCTGGGCATTGCAGCTTGCGTGGCTTTAATAGGCAGTTGTTTTTTATCGTGGACTTACCATGCAGATATTAACCAGACTTTTACAGGCTTTTATAATTACCAGGAAAGATATGGTAAGCCCGGTAAGTTTTTAATTTATTTTGCAGTGCTTGTTCTTATATTCATGTTGCTCCCAAAAATCTGGGCAAAAAGAACCAATCTTTTCATTTGTGCTTTTACGGTGGCTTACGCTATTAAAACTTTTACACTTTTTGCTTCCTGCTACAATAATTATTGTCCTCAAAAATTGTTTGGGTTGTATTTGATGCTGGGTTCTGCATTAGTTATGCTTTTAGCTTCTGTATTTCCCAATGTAAAACTTTCAGATAAAAAAACTGTCAGCAAAAGCTGACAGTATAATATTTTTTTTTTAATTTTTCTTCACTTCCTTAGCCCAGGCATCTTTTAAAGTAACTGTGCGGTTAAATACAGGTTTATCGCTTGTTGAATCTTTATCCAAACAAAAATATCCCTTGCGGATGAATTGGTAACGGCTTTCTAAAGTTGCTTCTTTTAAAGATGGCTCAAGAACTGCATTGGTAATTATTAGTAAAGAGTTTGGGTTGATAGTATCTTTAAAATCGCCTTCTTCGCCCAAAGGATTTTCAACAGTAAACAAACGATCGTACAAACGAACCTCTGCATTTATTGCATGTGCAGCACACACCCAATGAATGGTTCCTTTAACGCTGATGCCGCTGGTATCGCTGCCACTCTTGCTTTCGGGGATATAGCTGCAATGAATTTCGTTAACATTTCCTTCCGCATCTTTTACAAAGCTTTCGCATTTTACAATGTAAGCACTCTTTAAACGTACCATTGCACCAGGTGCAAGACGGAACCATTTTTTTGCAGGCTCCTCCATAAAATCTTCACGCTCTATCCATAACTCTTTGCTGAAAGGCAGCATTCTTTTTCCTAAAGCTTCATCAGGCCCATTCTCACTTTCCAATGCCTCTGTTTTGCCATCTTCATAATTATCAAGGATTAGTTTTACAGGATCAAGCACGGCCATTACCCGTAAAGCTTTTGTGTTCAGGTCTTCCCGTAAACAAAATTCAAGCAGACTCAGGTCAATAAAATTTTCTCTTTTTGCTACGCCGATTTTATCGCAGAAACTGCGTATGCTTTCCGGTGTGTAACCTTTGCGGCGAAAGGCACTTAGCGAAGGCATACGTGGATCGTCCCAGCCGTTAACATGATTTTCATTAACCAGTTGCAGCAATTTTCTTTTGCTCATTACGGTGTAAGTCATGCTGAGCCTTGCAAATTCGTATTGGTGCGATGGAAATATTTCCAGCTTTTCAATCAGCCAATCATATAATTCACGGTGAGGAATAAATTCCAATGTGCAGATGGAATGCGTGATGTTTTCAATACTGTCACTTTGCCCGTGTGCAAAATCGTACATCGGGTAAATGCACCATTTGTCGCCACTGCGGTGATGGTGTGCATGTTTAATGCGGTAAATGATTGGATCCCTCATCAGCATATTGGTATGCTGCATATCAATTTTTGCACGCAATACTTTTTCGCCGTCTTTATATTTTCCGGCTTTCATGTCGGTAAATAAAATAAGGTTTTCTTCAATGCTTCTGCTGCGGAATCCATTGTCCTTGCCGGGTTCGGTAGGCGTGCCTTTCATGGCCGCAATTTCTTCGGCAGAGGAATCATCAACATAAGCAAGACCTTTGTTTATAAGATCAACTGCATATTTGTAGAGTGTATCAAAATAATCTGAAGTATATAATTCCTCTGCCCAGTTAAAGCCCAGCCATTTAATATCTTCTTTAATGCTGTCAACATATTCTGTTTCTTCCGTTACTGGATTTGTATCATCAAAACGAAGGTTTGTTTTGCCGCCATACTTTATACCCAGTCCAAAATTCAGACAAATAGATTTTGCATGGCCAATATGCAGATATCCATTTGGCTCTGGCGGAAAACGGGTTAGTAGCGATTTGTATTTGCCGTTCTTCAGGTCTTCTTCAATAATTTCCTCAATAAAGTTGAGGCTTTTTTCTTCGCTCATTATTTTTTATTTGAAGGGCAAATTTACGAAAAGAACCGGCATTAAAATAGTCATTTGATATTAGTCAGTGAGTCATTTGTCATTTGCATACATCAATGACTACTGACTTGCTTTCATCTCTTCCAGCATTGCCATTATCTTATCTAATTTTTCGGTTTCAATTTTGTTGAGTTGTAACTGCAGGGCTTCAATTTCTTTTTTTGCTTCCAGATTGGTATCAAAATCTGCCTGTGCCTGTAACCGGTCTCTTTCGCTCTGGCGGTTTTGCGCCATCATAATAATTGGCGCTGCGTAAGCCGCCTGCGTTGAAAAAATTAGATTGAGGAGGATGAATGGATACACATCCCAATGGCGCATAAAGCCAATTACATTTAATGTCATCCAGATAATAACAAAAATTGTTTGCCAGATTATAAACTTCCACGACCCCATACCGCTTGCAACGGAATCTGCTATGCGTTGTCCGGGTGTTTGTGTTTCCTTGTGTTTATCCAACCATGTTTTTGCGGACATTTTTATTAACTTTAAAAATGATCAAATAAAAAAGCCTTTTTATTATTAACTGTAAATGTAAATAATAAAAAGGCCGAATAAATTTTTGGGTGAGCCACCGTCTTGCGGTGACTCACCCAAAAATTTAAGCCCTGCCCATATTCCTTAAATGCACCGTATGCGAAACAATGGCATGACGCATTCTTCTGAATTCAATATATTTTACACCATACTCCTCGCAGGTTTTTTTAATTATTTTGCTGATAGCAGGGTAGTGGATGTGAGAAATTTTTGGAAAAAGGTGATGCTCAATCTGAAAATTCAACCCACCGACCAACCAGGAAATTAATTTATTTTTTGTAGCAAAGTTAGCAGTGGTTTCAACCTGGTGAATGGCCCACTCGTTTTCGATGGTGTTGATATCTGCATCTGGCACTGGGAAAGTAGTTTCTTCAACAGTATGTGCCAGTTGAAAAACAATACTTAACACAAAACCTGCAAACATAGCTATCACCAAAAAGCCAACCAGCCATTTAACAAAACCCAGCAACATAATAGGCAGCACAATCATCATAAAGGCATAGCCAACTTTGGCAATCCAAAAAGCAACATGCTCAAAAGCACTCATTTTTTTTATGGATACCGAACCTACTTTTTTCTTAAAATATTTTGTGTAATCAGTTAAAAAAACCCAAACTATCAATAGCAATGTGTATAAAAACCAAACATAAATATGCTGAAAACGATGTATGAAATACTTTTTTTGTGTACTGCACATTCTTAATAATGGCTTTATTTCAATGTCATCATCAATGCCATCAATATTGGTATAGGTATGGTGTATAATGTTGTGTTTGTTGTTCCACATAATGCCGCTTGCACCCAAAGCATTAACAGAAAATGCTGCAATCTTATTCCATATTTTACTGTTACTAAAACTGCCATGCCCGCCATCGTGCATTACATTAAAACCAATGGCTGCAGTTAATCCACCCATTACAAAGCACTCCAGTATGGCTATCCAGTTTTGCGGGGTAAAGAACATTACGTGTACATATAGCGCTACATACAGCGTCCACAATAAAACTGCTTTAAAGTAAAGACTGAAATCTCCGTGAGAAGCCGTTTTAGATTCTGCAAAATAATTACTAACTCTTTTTTTAAGCTCCTGGTGAAAATTGGAGCCCTGCACGTTTGAAAATTTAGGCGTTGCCATATAAAATATTTTGAATTTTTATTTAAGTATTTTCTTTTATTATTGCGTCGAAGTTTTTTAATCCGATTATTTTTTCGGTAATAAATCCTTCTGCATATTTTACACCAATCATTTTACCAAACCACTTATGCCTGTAAACAACACTGTCTAAAAAATCGGGTGTTGAGATATAGGTTTCCGGTTCATCTGTATCGGCACCGGCAAACTGTGTTTTATATGCCCTGATTGCTTCAATTTTCTGTTCAAATACATCACTGATGTCAATCACAAAATCTGGTTGCAAAAAACGATCCTGAATGTACCTTAAAACATATTTTGGTCGCCATGCCTTTTGTATTGTACCATTCAATTCAGTCTCAATTTTCATCAAACCAGAAAGGAAAGTGGCATCTGCAACAAGCTTTGATGATTTGCCGTGATCTGGATGCCTGTCTTCCGGTGCATTGCATAAAATTATTTCCGGCTGATATTTTCTGATGCTTGCAATTATTTTACGCTGATGTGCTTCATCATTTTGTAAAAAACCATCAGCCATTTCCAGATTCTCTCTTACATCAACCCCTAGAATTTTTGCTGCATTGGCTGCTTCCACTTTTCTAATTTCACCTGATCCTCTTGTTCCCAGTTCGCCTGCTGTTAAATCAATAATACCGGTTTTTTTGCCATTCTTTTTTTCAACCAGTAAAACACCTGCACAACTCAATTCCACATCATCGGGATGAACACCAAACGCCAGTATATCTAACTTCATGCTTATGTGATAAATTTCTACATGCAATTTACTCTATTTTGCCCAATAAGTAACTACAATTACCGATGCAGGTAACCTATTTGTAACCTTATTAACACAATTAGCGGCATAGTGAAGAAATATAACATTTCACCTTGAAAAATGTTTGTTTCTGTAGATAAAATTAAAGGGAAAGAAGATGAAGATTAAAAATTACATCTGCGTACGATGAACGGCATAATTAAACCCATAAGTGCGGCAAACTTCTTTTAAAATCAGTTCTATTTCATGGTCATCGCCGCCGGGTTCATAATCCTGTTTAAGATTGCTGCTAAAGAAAAAAGCAACCGTTTGGTAAAGCCTGGCGGTGAGGCCGCCTTTATATTCTTTGATGATTTCGTAGCAGTTATTACCTGTTTGCCGGTTAATAAGTTTCATTAAAACTTTACCCTGGTAAATGGATAAATTGCTCAGCGGATCGGTAAACTCTTTCTTTAATTCTTTTTCTCTTGATTTGATGTAATCTTTTCTGGCAGCTTTGTCGGTAATGCCGGCCAAGGCCACATTCATGTCATTCAATATTAAACCAGATCGCATGGCATACGGGTAGGTAACAATGATGGCATTACGCAACCTTGTCATTTTTGTCCTCATTTGCATGTTGGCATTGGCTATTCTTGCATAAACATCAACAGTATATAAAGTTTTGGCTTCAATGGTATCGCCGCCATAAACTACAGCATAAGTTGTAAGTGTATCGTAAACCCCGGTTTGGGCAAGCACAGTATTTTTGCCTGTAGTAAAAATTACCAGGAGCAGTATTATTATTTTTAGAAAATATTTTTGCGGCAGCAGCCTTTGCATACTGTAAATTTACAAATTAGACTACTATTTATATCATTATGATGCTTAAGGTAACCTTAAAATTCAGTTTATATTGTGTTATTATTATGTTTTTGGGTTGTTGGGGCCAAGATAAATCTCCATCCGAATTTGAAATACAGCATTTTAAAGATTCAGTTTCCGAGGCAAGGATTGACTCTGCCAATGGAGCTATAAAAAACCAATGCGATACGCTGATGGTTTACCAGGTACCAAAAATGGTTGATTCGCTTTTAAAAGATTCAGCGTTACTTCAAATTTTTTTCGATACAAATTTTGTTTATAGTGATGCTGATAAAAAAGTAGAAAAAGTAATTAGACAGTTACAGGCCGACTGCGATTCTAATTTGCTAAGAGAAACATATAAAATAGCCCGACTGCGGCAAAAACTAAAGCCAAAGCGGCGGCAAAAACAGAAAGCTTAGCTCTTTTCACTGCACTCATTACAATGCCCAGCGCCATCACTATCAAACCAAGCCAAACTACATTAATGTAAGGAAAAACATAAGCCTTCAGCGTTACATACTCAATTAGCTTATCAGATTCTTTAATGCCGATTTTAAATTTTTTATTTTCTGTAAGCCCTGCAAATTTTACATACATATTTTGTGCGTACACGGTATCATCTATCTGCGTAGCATTATACTGGTCATCAATTTCAATAAGCGGCATTGCTTTGTAATGCATACTGTCTTTACTTATCAGGGTAATGGCAGCCATCACAGCTTGATCTGTGGGCTTATAATTAAATTTTCCATTGTTGGGGTTTGGAATAACCGTATCAAGTATAATTATTCCATTACTGTAAAATCCTGTATCGCCTTTTGCCAGCTCTAATATTTTAAATTTTGCTGTATCTTCTTCTTTGTTACTGTTGTTAATGGCGTAGGATATGTAAGTGAACACATCTTTACCCAGATAAGATTTGGTATCAGGATTGCTGCTCATGTTGTTGTCCTTCATGATATAAACATCGGGCCACAAAGTAAATTGCTCCAGCACTTTTTTACTGTCTTTATCTTTGCGTTGAAAAAGTAATTCGTAAAAACGTCTTCCTTTTTCGTTGCCAAAAGAATCACGCAGGTAAGTAACTTCATAAGGGCCCATGGCCACTGGCACCTGGCGTATGAGTGTAAGATTTTCCAATGGATTATCCGTCTCTTTGGTCATGGGGTCTTTACCGGAAATCTGCAGGTTAATGCCATTTGCACTGCTGTTGCTTATAATTTTTTTGTTGCTCGATGAAATTAAAATACCAACAATCATCAATGCAAAACCCATGTGAGCAACAGAGCCGCCGGCAGCTTTTAATTTACCGTTCAATCCGCTCCAGATATAACCTGCATTGGAGATTACTGAATAAATGGCGGCAAACAACGCAAAATAAACAGCGCCTAAAAAACCGGCACCTCCTTTATAATAGGTAAGCGGATAAAAAATGACCAGTAATAAGGTAATAGCTGCTGCAATTACGGTTGGTGCCGCAATCTTTTTCAAAATATATTTTGGTTCTGTTTTTTTGTATTTGAAGTATTGAGTTATGGCGCTCAACAAACCAATGATGATGGCCACCAATACAATTACTTTGTTGTAGGAGAATTCAACATCTTCGGGCTGTGCTATTTTGGTACCAAAAATTTTATTGTAAACCGGTACCGATGTTTTTGCAATGATAAACATGGCCGATAAAAAGAAAACCAGCGAACCGATAAACATCCAGAACTCACGGGAGTTGGTGCTTTCTTCTTTATGTATAGAGGGCATTTTTTTTGAATTCCTCAAAAATAAAAAAAGAGATGAAATTGCAAACGTACCCAACAGGGTGCCAATCATCAAATTCATCATTCTAAAAGCAATCTCAAGTCCAAAAATGTTCAGTCTTACTACATCACCGTTTTCAGTAAAAGAATGTACTGATGTATCACCTAAAACTCCGGTACGGGTTAAAAAAGTGGAGTAAAGAATAAATATGAAAGTAAGAAAAGCAAAAAGATAACTTGCTTTTAAGGAATGGCCCGTGGCTTTAAAAATTACCATGGTATGCAAACCGGCAACCAAAATAAGCCATGGCACCAGCGATGCATTTTCTACCGGGTCCCAGGCCCAGTAACCGCCAAAAGATAAAGACTCGTAAGCCCATTTGCCACCCATCATAATACCAACACCCAGCACACAGGCACTAAACAATGCCCAGGGCAGGGCGGGAGTTACCCAATCGCCAAAGCGCTTGGTTTGTATGCCTGCATAAGCATACGCAAATGGAATGATGGTTGATGCAAATCCTAAAAATAAAATAGGAGGGTGAATAACCATCCAGTAATTGCGCAGTAAAACATTCAAGCCAATACCATCTTTAATAAAACTTAAATAATTGGGCTGACTAAAAATGGGCCCGGCAATTTCATTGCGGGTTAAAGTAAAAGGGTTGCTGCCAAATCTTACATCGCCAATATACAAACCCAACAGCATCATTAACAGGAAGAATTGTGCCAGACTTATCACCGTCATAACTGGTGCTTCCCATTCCTTTGATTTTAAAATAATGAAGATGCCGAGTATGCTGTGCCAGCAGGTCCACAATAAAAAACTTCCTTCCTGTCCTTCCCAAATGCAGGCCAGCAGGTACTTTGGTTCCAGTTCTTTTGATGCATGCTTGTAAGCATACATGTACTCAAAATAATGATTGGCGCAAATGTAGAAGATGGTAACAAAAATAATTACAGCCGAAATCAGTTGGGTAATAAAAGCAATTCTGGCAAAATTGAGCCACGATTTTTTTTCAATTAAATCAATTTTTCTGCTTGCTGTAAAATAGGCGATGGTTGAAATAATTGATGCTGCAAAAGCAAGCAATACAAAAAAATGTCCTATGCGGCCTGGTAATAAATGTTCGCCTTCAAATTGCATTAAAAATAATTATTTAGTAAGTAGAGTCCTGTTGGTTTGTTATGGTTTTTTCTAACTGTTGCTTGTCGTCTTTGTATTTACTGGGGCATTTTAATAAAATGTCTTTACATTCAAAATGATCTCCCTTCATGGCGCCTTTCATTACAATGCGTTCGCTTTTCTCCAGGTCGGTTGGTTTACTGTTGTGAAAAACAACCTTTGTTTTTCCACCCAAACTGTCAACTGCATAAAAGCTCAGGTAATTGGGATTGTTTACAGCATCGTATTCAATAGGTTCTGTTTTATCAAGCTTAGCAATCAGGTGTACAAAAGTACCCTGTTTTTTTTGTGCCGATTTGATCGTTTCATAAGTAGAAAAATCGCCTGCTGAAAAAACAATCAGCCCAACAATTAAACCCGCAATGGCAACAAGAAAAATAATATGTGTTTTTTTCATGGTAAAAATTTCAGTACAAAGGTAACCCAAATGAAGTTTTTCTTTTCATTTTGTATAACTAATTGCTCATGTTCTTTAATGATTTACATCAGTTAAGGCGCTTTCAATGCGCTGATCTGTTAAATTAATAATACCAGCAGCTCAAAACACGCAGCCCATAACCCCAAACTCTATTATCTTTGCAGCGTTTTTAATTTTGGCAAAACAGCCAACCTGTTTATTTAAATAAAAGTGATGACTGATCTTTCGAATTTTGATCCCAACTCGGTTGGTAACCCCGATAACAATATTTTTGGTTTACCCTTTTCAGAAGAAGATGCAAGGCTGATAATAGTTCCTGTGCCATGGGAAGTTACCGTAAGCTACAATGCAGGCACAGCAAGGGCTCCGGAGCATGTGTTTAACTCAAGCCTGCAGGTAGATCTGTTTGACCCCGATGTAAAAGATGGATGGAAGCAGGGTTTTTTTATGCAGCCATGCGATAAAAAAGTGCTGATGAAAAGCGATTACCTGCGTAAGGAAGCTGAATTGCTTATCAATTACATATCCCATGCAGAAGTGGTTGCCGATAATAAATTCATGTGCAAATCGCTTAAGGAGATAAATGAAGGAAGCCTGTTTTTAAATAACTGGGTTTTTGAACGTACAAAAACTTTGCTGGATACAGGCAAATTAGTTGGCTTGTTGGGCGGCGATCATAGCACACCACTGGGCTTTTTTAAAGCCATTGCCGAAAAGCATGGCGACTTTGGTATTTTACAAATTGATGCACACTGCGATTTAAGAAAAGGGTACGAAGGATTTAAATATTCTCATGCATCCATCATGTACAATGCGCTGGAAGAAATTGCGCAATTAACAAAACTGGTGCAGGTTGGCATACGTGATTATTGCGAAGAAGAAGTAGATTACATTAACGCCAGCAATGGCCGTGTGGTTACTTATTTTGATAAAAACATTAAAGAACGACAATACGAAGGTGAATTGTGGAAACAGATTGTTGATGAAATAATCAGCCATCTGCCCGAAAAAGTGTTTATAAGTTTTGATATTGACGGACTGGATCCAAAACTTTGTCCGCACACCGGAACCCCCGTGCAGGGCGGCTTTGAGACAGAGCAGGTATTTTACATTTTTAAACGCCTGTTACAAAGCGGCCGTAAATTTGTTGGGTTTGATTTAAACGAAGTGGGCGTAAGCCATGATGAGTGGGATGAAAATGTGGGTGCCAGATGTTTGTTTAAATTGTGTAATTTACTGGTTGCTGCAAACCCTGCTTAATGAAATATAGCTTTACTTTAAAAGACAACAATCAAAAAGCATACAAACTGTTTACCTGGTTTTTGTTTTTTCTGCATATTGCAGCAGCCATGTTTGTGTTAAATACAACTGATAATAAAGTAAGAATCAGCATGTATATTTTGCTCGGTTTTTATGCCGTACTCAGCACGCTTTATTATTTTTACCGTAAACATTCCAAAGCGCTGGAAACATTCAGTTTGGTGATGGCTTTGTTGTATGCACACTTCTGGTTTCAAAACGCCGGTGTTATGGCGGTAATTATTTTTGCTGCGGCTTATATTATAGTAAGCATGGTAAAAGGGAAAAGCACATCGGTGCTTTTTACAAATGAAGGTGTTCATCTTACCCGTGTTTTTAAAACAGTTATTTTTCCGTGGGCGGCAATGGAAAATGTAATTTTAAAAGACAATTTATTGACCATAGATTTTAAAACAAATAAAATAATACAAGTTGAAATTGTGGAGGGTAGCAAGATGGTTGATGAAACAGAATTTAACCAGTTTTGTAATATGCAAATGCATGCCGCCGATAGCGTATAAAAGTTGTCAGGCTGAGCCTGTCGAAGCCGGTGCAACCGGTTATTAACCCGCCTTCGACAGGCTCAGGCTGACAACCTAAATTTTAAGAAGAAATGCTCACACAAAGCCCATACATATTATACTCCGACGGCGAAGGAAATATTTTTGAAGATACCTCGCTGTATGCAACCGGCCGCAGTGGTTGGGATGCACTGCCTGTGCCAGTTGACGAATGGATTGAATTACCCACCGGCGGAAATTTATACGAACTGCCGGGCCGCAAAGGTATTGGCATTGATGTAGAAACCGGCACCATGCGGCTTTGCGAAAAAGGTTGGGCCGTTGCGGCCTTCATTCCGCCGGCACATACAGGTTTGTATATGGCTGCATACGAAACTGAAAAAGATGCACCAACATTGCCGCTGTTTTGCTACACCGCGGCAGCCTGGTTTGATGAAAAAATGTATGTGCCTGCAGTACGTATTGAGCAGGACATTAGGCAGGAAAGTGAAGGTTATGTTGAAGAAATGATTGAGACAGGAACAAAAAATTTATTAGCATCTTATCCGCATAACCGGCTTATAAAACACCTGATGGAAAACTGCTGCATGACATATACTTGTCCTGCTGCAAGAAATTTAGCGATAGGAAGATGGGAGTGCCCGGTACCTGTTTCGCCGGCATGTAATGCAAATTGCATTGGCTGTATTTCTTTTCAGCCAGAAGAAGAAACGATCATCAGCACGCAAGACAGGTTAACTTTTAAACCTACTGCCGAAGAAATTGTTGAGTTCACCGTTCCACATTTAGAAACTGCCCCATTCCCCATTATCAGTTTTGGGCAAGGTTGCGAGGGCGAACCTTTACTCATGTGGGAAACCATCCGCCAATCAATTATAGAAATAAGAAAGCATACACAAAAAGGAAGTATCAATATCAACTCAAACGGCAGCATGCCCAAAGCCGTGAAAGCCTTGTGCGAAGTGGGTTTAAACAGCATCAGGGTAAGTACAAATTCGGCACGAAAAAATATTTACACTTCCTATTATCTACCTAACAATTATGAGTTTGAAGATTTAATTGAGAGTTTGAAAGTGATGCGTAGTTATGGCGGGTGGACGAGCATCAACTATTTTGTTTTTCCTGGTATGACGGATAGTATTGAAGAATACGAAGCCCTGCGAAAGCTGATAAAAGAAACCGACCTCTGCATGATACAATGGCGCAATTTTAATATAGACCCCGATTGGTATCTTGGTAAAATTGGAGTTACCGATACCGGCGAGTGTATGGGTGTAAAGCAGATGATGGAACTGATACGGGAAGAATTCCCCAATTTAAAATTCGGATATTTTAATCCATCTATTGAGAGGATAAAAGGAAATTTTGAGGTTGATTTTGCGCATTAATTAAAAAGGTTTTTCAGGCAAAAAATCCTTTGGAGAACATTTGAATATTTTAGCCAATTCATTAAGGTGGTTCAAGTTATACTTAGCTCTGTATTTTGGGTTTTCTATATTGCCGATAAAGCCGATTGACATTTCTAATAGATAAGCCAGTTCTTTTTGAGATATCCCCATACTAATCCTCTTTTTCCGTACTTCATTTATTACGTATTTTTCAATATCGGTATGTAGCGAGGTTGGCATTATTTGTTGTTAAGCAAATAACTATGCTTTAAAAAAATATTTCGCACATACAGGTATGTGTATTATATTTATATTTCATTTAAAAAAAATCTCAATTATTTGTAAGCCATTATTTAATGTTTTATTTTATCACCAAAAAAAAATCAAAATGAAAAAATTAATGATTTTAACAATTGCATTACTCTCAATTATCGGTTGTTCAAAAAATGAAGTTGAAGATGAAAATTCATTAAGCCCTCTTGCAAATGAAGTTTTAAAGCAGAGTGACTTTGCTACCATGAAACAGGCATATCAAACCCTTTCCATTGTAGAAAAGGCAACAATCTGGGAAACTAAATTCCAAACAATTTTAAAAAATGACAAACAAAATTTGTCGAAAAATCAATATGATATTATTGTATTGATAAATAATTTTTTAATAAGTTCAACATTCAAAGAAATCAGATTAAACCCAGAAATAGGTGAAAAATTCCTTACTGATAATCTACCTTATTTTGAGAAATATTTTACTAAAGTTGAATTATATATGCTTTTACAAAGTCCATATTTCGATGAAACCTTTTCAGTAAAAAAATCAAATTTATATGCTGATAAATTAGCAAAAACGGAATATACTAATGCAATTAATACAGATCCAAATTATGCACCACCAGAAAATAGTTGTGAATGCAGGTATAATTTAGGATGCCCTGGTTCTGGAAACGATTGTAATACAAAAAGCAAGTGTAGTGGAACAAGAGATGGATGTGGTATTTTTGGTACATCAGAATGTATCGGAAGATGTACACTTAGTCCTGCATGAGTTTCGTATAATGGCTTACATTTTTTTTATATTAACTATACAATCAATGAACATTAGAAAAAATCAATTTTACGCTTTTTTAATTTGTGTTATATCAGGCTTGATTTTAACTCTGATTCTATACAACCTTAAGTTTAAATATTTAATTACCCGAAATATTTTAATAACGATAGTTTATTGCATCTTATTTTTACTCATATACTTCAAATTCAAACTTTCCTCTTTTAAAACAGCACTTTTTTCAATAGTTACTCCACTTTTAATCGATACTAGTATATTTATTACAAACAAAGCCCTCTTTCCAATTAGGTTTCCATTTGCTACAACTTTTTTAATTCTCGGCGTATTATTAGGATACCTTTTAACAAAAAATATCCGATTTAAGATTTCAGGAATTTTATTTACATTTTTTTATTTCTTCTTGTCATGGCAATATTTTATACCTTCTTTGTTAAACAATATGGAAGATGTTGATATTCCATTTAATAATAACTTTTTTTCTGGTAATGTTTTGAATCAGAATGGTGATACATTAATACTTAAATCTTTAATTAGTAAAGCATTAATTGTTGATTTGTTTTTTGTTGGTTGTAGTCCTTGTGAACGAAAAAGAAAAATGCTTGAAGATGTAGAGAATGATATACAAGACAAAAGGTTTGGAGTCATTTTAATTTGCGATGGCACAGTCTCTACATTTAAACAATTTCAAAACTATTGTATCAATAATCCACCTAAAAGAAGTTTTCAAGTTGTTTACGATTACGAAGGTAATATCCTAAAATATTTTCCTGATATTTCGGGATATCCTTTAGAACTGGATTTTGGTAATAATAAACTTTTAAAAGCTTATAGTGGATTTAGCGTTGATGGTTATAATCTTTCTAAAAAAATAAGAATTCAAACAGTAAATAAAATTTTAAATGATTAAGACAGTAATTCAGTTTATCCTGTTATCAATTTGGGTAGTAGGATGTAACCTAAAAAGAGAACCTATTTTAAATATTGATACTAAGGCATTAGAAAAAATAAGTGACACAACTACACATTCTTCATTTATAATTAGAAATGATGGAAATAAAATGTTGCTGATAGAAGATGTAATATCATCTTGTGCATGTACAATTTTGCTATTAAAAAAAGGGGATTCAATATTGCCAAATAAGTCCTTAGTTGTTCCTATTACGTTTGAAAAAGATAGCATTAATGAAAGAAAATTAATCCTCATTACTTTAAAAACAAATACTGTTCCTAAATTGAGAACGATAAAGATTGTAATCTAAAAAGCGAAATAGTTGATATATTGTTAAAATTGGAGCGATTGATAATAATTGTTAAAGGGAATTTTGAGGTTGATTTTGCACATTAAATAATTTAATATTAAATCCAGGTAAACTTAAAACTAATGAGCAGAACAATAATGAAATTGCGAATTGCCGGTATTGCAACTTTGTCACTCTATATTTTATCTGTGATGTTCGGCTTTCAATTTAAAGACAGTTTTTATTTTACACATATACAACAAATTTTAGTGCTTGTTTCTTTTGTAATTTTTGGAATTTTGATAATATTCCAGCTTTACGGGTTTTTTATCACCAATTTTGGAAAGCGAGAAAAGGAGATTGAATAATTTTTTATCCGGTTAAATTATTTTTTCTACTTGGTTTGCTAAAACCTCAAAAACAATTTCAAATAAATGGTATAATCATCTGTTGAAAGCCAATCGCCGGCTGCACTGGATTTATATATGTACTCACCTTTTTCGGTGCCTGCAAAATTAAATGCACAGGTCCCTTTTTTACCATTACCGCAGTTTAACAATTCGATACCCACAAAAAATTCATTTTTTGAAAATGTAAGATCATAAGGTGTGAGGTCAAATTCAGATATTTTAGAATCCAGCGACAGATTGTTTACATAAACTGATATAGAATCTTCCAGAATTTCATCTCCGGGTCGGCCATTATTTACAGATCGGATACGAAGACGTAGTAAACAGGTATCGCAAGTGTTACTTGCTTTAAAGCGGATTTTATCTATTTTAAATTTTTTGTGAGATAAATTAAAAATGCGCCCTATTTCACCGCCTCTTTTTGGGCTCCAGCTTCTATAATAACCAACTGATTCAGACATGGAACCTATTACTTCATGAGAATTAAATACCGTTACGCCTTCGATGGTTTGAACTGTTTCGGTAAGCGTGAATAAAGATTTTGTAAGCGCTGTAGAAACTGGCATACGCACAGTTTTGTAACCAACCGATGTAATTATAATACTATCTTTTTTTTGTGCTCCGGTAATATTAAGGTGAAAACTCCCCTTTATATCTGACATTGTTTTAGAGCCTTTATCCTGCGCCAATTCTATTGTTGCAAATGCAGCAGGTGCATCATCACCATAAACAACTTTACCGTTTATTGCAACCTGACCT
>JAYURR010000079.1:0-15775 GCA_043756605.1 Chitinophagaceae bacterium | reverse complement strand
AATCCGTGGCTAAAAAAATCGCGAAGCAGTTTTTAGTGGCAAAAAAGAAGCCCGGATAAAAATCCAGGCCGTTTTAATCCAATATCCTATGAAAAACCAGACATAAGACGCAAAACCCTGGTATTTTGTTGCAAATAAAATGTTAACAGTTTTTTATTAACTTTAGCTAACCAAAATTACAGATCATGAAAACCATACATCAATGGCTTAGCGAATACGGCGAAAGCCACCAGGACCATACCAATAAAACAATTCATTGGATATGTGTACCTGTAATTTTCTTTTCTATTATTGGATTATTATATGGAATAAAGCTTCCATTTATCATTGCAGGCCTGCAAATGAATTTAGCCATTATCGTTTTAACCCTGGTTACAATCTATTATATCAGTCTTTCAAAAACACTGTGGATAGGCTTATTATTATTTGCTGTAGTTTGTTTATGGCTGTGTAACGTTATCGAACAGGCGGGTTTTATCAGGCTATGGCTTTTTTGCCTGATTTTGTTTGTGCTTGCCTGGATAGGACAATTTTATGGGCATAAGGTAGAAGGCAAGAAACCATCATTTTTAAAAGATATCCAGTTCTTATTGATAGGACCTGCGTGGCTGATGAGTTTTATTTATAAAAAAATTGGAATAAGTATCTGACAAAATCAAAATTCAAAAGTCAAAAAAAGAGCTATCCGTTTTGAGATGCCCTTTTGAATTTTTACTTTTTACTTATAAATCAAACAATCCCTTATTCAACAACTGCAAAGTCACTTCCTTATCTGCCCTCGAAATCAATAAGGAAACATTGTGCTTACTGCCGCCATAACTTACCATACGTACAGGTATAGGCTCAAGAGCATCAAATATCATTTTCATCACATCTTTTGTTTCGGCTATTTCGTTACCAACGATTGATACGATGGTTTGATTTGTATCTATCTCTACCGTTCCAAAAGCTTCCAGTTCCTTTAATATTTCGGACATATGTACATCATCATCAATGGTAACAGACACCGCAACTTCTGATGTGGTGATCATATCAATGGAAGTACGGTGCTTTTCAAATACCTCAAAAACCTTACGCAGGAAACCATAAGCCAGTAACATACGGCTGCTCTTGATGCTGATGGCTGTAATACCATCTTTTGCAGCAACAGCTTTTACACCCACGCTGCCGGCTTTTTCGGTAATTAAAGTGCCTTTAGCTTCTGGTTGTAAAGTATTCAGTAAACGAACAGGCACATTAAAGAACTGTGCAGGCCAAATGCTTGCCGGATGCAGGATCTTTGCGCCAAAATAAGCAAGCTCTGCAGCTTCTTCAAAACTCAGTTGCTCAATAGCTTTTGTTTTTTCAACCACACGGGGATCGTTATTGTGCATGCCGTCAATATCGGTCCATATTTCGCAAACACTGGCGTTGATGGCAGCTGCGATAAGGGAAGCACTGTAATCACTCCCGCCTCGTTTTAAATTATCTACTTCACCTTTGGCGTTGCGGCTGATATAACCCTGGGTGATGAAAATATTTTTATCCTTGTTCTTATTCAGGAGTTGTGCCAGTTTCACTTTTATAGTACCCACCTGCGGCTCATCGTAACTGTCAATGGTCATAAAATCAAGCGCTGGCAACAGCACATGCTCAATCTCTTTTTCTTCCAGATAAATGCTGAATAATTTAGTGCTTAACAATTCGCCCTGCGCCAGTATATCTTTATTTAATGCCTGGCTAAAAGATATTTTTAAGATGATGGTAAGAAATTCGAAGTGCTCATTTAATATATCGTTTGCTTTTTTTCTGGTTTCTTCTTCGGCCAGTAACTCCAAAACAAAATTTTGATAATGTGCATGCAGCGCTTCTATCTGCTGCTTTGCAATAGAGCGATCTCCGCTTGCAAGCGATTCGCTTATCTCTACCAATGCATTGGTTGTGCCGCTTAATGCTGAGAGCACAACTATCTTTCTTTCCTCATCCCTGGTTATCAGGTTTGCCACTTCATGCATACGTTGCGGCTTACCTACACTGGTACCGCCAAACTTCATTACTTTCATTATAGTTACGCTCTGCTTTTATTTTTTTCAGAGATGCAAAGATATTGTAAGTAAACCTGAGAATTATAATCAGTTTGCAATAAGTTTTATGAAAACAGGATTGGTGGGATTTGAAATATCATATAAGCTGATACCGGTGCTTACATAGCAAATCAACAGATTCCCGTAAGGGATCACATCTTTAAAATAACCTCCTGTAATTGTTCTTATTTCAACAGGGTTTGCAGGGTTGGCCACATTAAAAACTTTTAATCCATCGTTATTACAGCAGATATACAATACAGAGCCTTCAAGGCCTAAACCCTCAGGACTTGAAATTGGCAATGTTTTTATTAATACTGGTTGAAATACATTTTTAATATCGTGCACATACAAACCGCTTACAGCAGGGCCGCACCATGTATTGCCTTTTAAGGTAACAAAAGCTATAGAATCATTTGCCACTACAGGATCGCAGCTGCGTACATGCAGGGCCTGGCCAAGTTTTGACGGCACTGCAGGTGTATCTATTGAATAAATAAACATACCGCTGGTTGTACCAATAAACAACCGGTTTTTAAAGGGGAAAATTGTTTCTACATTGAAATTTATTGGAGCTGTATTTGTTTTTACCGGATTTACCGGATTGCTGATATCATAGGTATATAATAAACGGCTGTCTACTGCATATAAAAAATTACCAACAATGGTAAATTTAGAGAGAGAACCTGCTTTACCTGTTGTTGCTGATGCAGCATTGGCCGTACCATCTTTTGAGCAGGACCAGCCAACAAAGCAGATTGATAATAAAAAAAGTATTTGATAAAAAGAGCGTTTCATATTGATGGTTTTAGCCGGTTAATTTTTAAAGCAATTATTTGCACTGATAGAATCCTTCCTCCATCCGATTACGGCACTATCAAATACCGGACATTCGTAATAACCTGTTTCAACAGGCTGACTATATGAATAAAATTGCCTTCCTTCGGGAAATGCGCCAGCCACCCTTTTCACTATACTTACTGTGTTGCTGTTTGATATATCAACGACTACGAGGTCATCGTAATTATTTGTATATAAGAAATTTCCTTTTATTGAAATTTGAGAACTTCCGTTAACGGTAATAAATCCAACCCGATTAGCCTGTGCAGGCACGCTGTTATCAATTACATGAATTCCTTTACCTATTTCTAGCTGATAAATTAAATTGCCTTTTGCATAAATATTACCGGGAAGCATTACCGGCAAAGCAGTGCTGCTGTAGCTAATTTGCTTGGCTTGAGTGAAACCGCTATAAATGGGTTTACTGCCCCAAACCTTTTGGTAATTTACCGGCCTAACTTTTGTCCAGCAGGATGAAAATAAAAATGCACATAGCATAAGCAATATCAATCTCATAAGGGAATGTTTTTTTAAATAGAGTAATTGTACAATGGTTCTGCTGCTTAGGCTCTTAAAAAAAATCCACTGCAAACCTGCCACTCAATTTCTTAAGGTCTTGTATTACCGGCTCCAGCAAAGGGATACCATTTTTCATTCTTTCGACTTCCATTTCCCTTTCCGGATCACCAGGGATGATTACTTTTTCATGCCCGGCAACAGTTGCTGCAGCCCGGAAACGGGTTATCCATTTATCCATGTGCTCTTTAAATTCATCTGCTTTTCTAAAAGCATCAATCCGCATTACTCCAAAAAAGTGGCCAATGCCTTCACCAGGCATATTTTCGGGCATGGGTATGTATGCAGGAAACGGCGGCACCCACGGACCATAATTTGCACCGCTGAGTATGGCCGAAAAAATATCAACAATAGCTCCCAATGCATATCCTTTATGACTGCCGTGTTCTTTATCGCCACCGAGTGGCACAAGCGTGCCGCCGTTCTTTAATTCACTGGCGTTGGTTGATACGTTTCCATCCATATCCTGTATCCAGCCGGTTGGTGCTTCTAAATTTTTTCTTTGTAAGATTTCGAGTTTGCCGTTTGCGGCAGTGGTTGTTGCAAAGTCGGCAACAAAGGCTGGCTGGTTACCTGCTGGTATTGCAACTGCAATGGGATTGGTACCCAACATTCTTTCTTTAGAAAAAGTGGGTGCCACCAATGCCGATGCATTGGTCATTGCAATACCAATCATATCATGCTCCAAAGCCATCATGGCATGGTGGCCGGCTATACCAAAATGATTGCTGTTTTTTACACTAACCCAACCGGTGCCAACTGCTCTTGCTTTATCTATTGCAACCTGCATGGCGTATGGGGCAACCACCAAACCCAATCCTCTATCGCCATCAACAACAGCGGTTGAAGGCGTTTCATGAATAATTTTTAAAGTAGGCTTTGCATTCACCCGTGCTGCTTCCCACAGGCGTATGTAACCGCTGAGCCTTGCTACGCCATGGCTATCAACACCACGCAGATCAGCTGATAGCAGGGATTTACTTGCCGTTTCGGCATCGGCTTCGTTACAGCCAATCTTTAAAAAAATATTTTTGGAGAAGTTGTAAAGATGGGTGTAGGTGAAGGTTGTGCTCATTGTGCAAAAATAAGTTTTATCATTCTAATTTAATTCAACGAAAAAGCCGCTCACAAATGAACGGCTCTTCTTTTTTGATCAACCTTACTGCATAGAAAAGTGACTGATGCTTTTCGGATGCTAATAAAATTTTTATGGATTGTCTTGCCTGGATGCTTTAAATTTTGCTAATTGTTCTGTAGTTAATATATTCTGAATTTTCTGCATCTGCCCTTTTTGTAATGCACGCTTTTGTTTTTTCTTATCCTCGTCAGATAATTTTGTGTCATTTTCAATCGCATCTTTTGCAGCTTTACCAGCCTTCATAATTTCTTTCAACTTGCCTTTTTGCTCACGGGTAAGATCCAGTTCTTTAAAACGATTTCTGCGGCTTTGCTTATCAACCTTAGTATCGCTACTGGTTGTTTGGGCAGAATCTGCTTTAACAACAAAAGGCCTTCTTTCTATTTGCGCCGAAGCAGCAATGGTAATTACGGAAAAGAAAAATGCGATAACCGGTATTTTCATCTTTGTGAATTTCATTTATGATAGATATTTTTTTAAGGTAGAAGTTTAATTCCGGTAAAAAAATATCCCACAAAGTCACGAAGAACACAAAGTTTTTTTTCTTTGTGGCCTTGGCGCCTTTGTGGGATCCTTCGGCTTAGCACAGGACTGCTTTTGCAAATCTCCTATCTTAAGAAAAGTATTTCCCTGTATTTAGGTAATAGCCAGAAAGCATCATCTACCAACAGTTCCAGCTTATCAACATTGTAGCGGATGATATCAAAATATTTACCTTTTACATTATCGCAATAAGCTATGGCCATTGCACGGGTATCTGTTAACTCGTTCGCTTTCTTTCTTGCTTCAATCATCTTCTCTACATTATCGCTCACAATATTAATGTGATTGCTGATTGCTTCCAGCACCTGCTTTTGATTGGCATAAGCTTTTTCTGAAAGTCCGGTTTCTTTTAAACCAACAATATTTTTAATTAAAACGTTCTGATATTTTACAGCCGATGGCAAAATAAATGTAGTTGCCAGATCTCCCATCACCCTTGCTTCAATCTGCACTTTTTTAATGTAAGCTTCCAGCATAATTTCGTGGCGGGCTTCCAATTCCGGGTGATTATAAATTTCGTTGCTGCTGAATAAATGTTTTACTTTATCAGTAACGTAAGCATCCAAAGCAAGCGGCGTTGTTTTTACGTTTGGTAAGCCACGCTTTTCTGCTTCTTTTGCCCACTCGTCGCTGTAACCATCTCCTTCAAACAAAACAGATTTACTCTCCACAATATATTTCTGAATGATCTGCATGATAGCCACTTCTTTCTTCTCTCCTTTTTCAATCAATGCATCTACATCTGCTTTAAAACTTTTTAACGTATCAGCCATAATTGCATTCAATGCTGTCATCGCATTGGCGCAATTGGCAGATGAACCTACCGCACGGAATTCAAACTTATTACCGGTAAATGCAAATGGCGATGTGCGGTTACGGTCGGTATTATCCAACATCAGTTCCGGAATACTTTTATGAATATCCAGTTTCAACATTGCTTCGTCCTGTTCATCAAATTTGCCCGAAACCCGGCTCTCTACCTGGTTTAAAACCTCTGTTAAATATTTACCGATGAAGATAGAGATAATTGCAGGCGGCGCTTCATTGGCCCCAAGCCTGTGATCGTTGCCTGCACTGGCTATGGAGGCTCTCAACAAATCGGCATAATCATGCACTGCTTTAATTGAGTTTACAAAAAATGCCAGGAACATGAGGTTGGTTTTTGGTGTTTTGCCGGGTGCCAATAAATTAACGCCGGTATCAGTTGCCAGACTCCAGTTATTGTGTTTACCACTACCATTAATACCGGCAAAAGGTTTTTCGTGTAACAGGCATTTTAATCCGTGACGCTTTGCAACCCGTTCCATAACATCCATCAGCAACGTGTTGTGGTCAACAGCGAGGTTTGTTTCTTCAAAAATGGGTGCACATTCAAATTGTGCAGGTGCAACCTCGTTATGGCGTGTGCGGATGGGAATACCCAATTTGTAACTCTCCTGCTCAAAATCACGCATGTAAGCGTAAACTCTTTCTGGTATTGCGCCGAAATAATGATCGTCTAACTGTTGTCCTTTTGCAGGTGCATGACCGTAAACTGTGCGGCCTGTTAAAACCAGGTCGGGACGGGCATTTGCAAGCCCTGCATCTACTACAAAATATTCCTGCTCCCATCCTAAAGTTGCAGTAACTTTTGTAACGTTTTTATCAAAATACTGACATACATCTGTAGCCGCTTTATCCAAAGCAACCAATGTTTTTAACAATGGTGTTTTTGTATCTAAAGATTCGCCGGTGTAAGAAATGAAGATTGTTGGAATGCACAAAGTTTTTCCTTGTCCGATTTCCATAATAAATGCAGGCGAGGATGGATCCCAGGCTGTGTAACCACGGGCTTCAAAAGTTGCTCTTAAACCACCGTTGGGGAAAGAAGATGCATCCGGCTCCTGCTGAATTAATGCAGCTCCTTCAAATTCTTCAATGGGTGTACCATCCGATTTTAGGGTAAAAAATGAATCGTGTTTTTCTGCCGATAAACCGGTAAGCGGTTGAAACCAGTGCGTAAAATGGGTTACGCCTTTTTCTTCGGCCCAGGCCCTTAAACCGTTCGCAATTTGCGAGCCCATGTTGCGGTCAATTTTTTTACCGCCTTTAATAGAAGCAGTTAAACTTTTATAAGCCTCATCACTTAAATATTTACGGGCAACTTGCTGCGTAAATACGTTTTCGTTGAAAATGGCTGTTATTTTAGTCGAACCTTCTACATTAATTGCCGGAAGTCCGTTACTAAGTTTGTCTAATGCCTTAAACCTTAAAGATTCCATATTTTTTTGTGTTTAAGGCGCAAAAAAACACAAAATTCACTTACAAAACAATAAATTTTTGATTTATTATACCAAAAATAGAAGAATGTGGAAAAATAATTTATATTTTATTATTTTTAATTTGAAGAAATCCAGCTATTTTTCCCCAATCTATATAACACAAAATAGGTGTAATAATCAAAGGTAAATACAGGCTGCGGTATCTAACTAAAGAACCCAGGTTTGGTACAATATACCCGATTATTAAAAGTACACTAATGCAAAAAAAAACTGCAAAAAGAATATAAGGTTTGTATAAAGGATTAAAATCTTTTCTTCTAAAAAAGATAAGCAGAAAAATTAAAAATTGATACGCCAGCAATTCGATACTTAAAGGTAAAATAGATTTTACTGGTAACTCCCATAAATAAGGCCTCAAAAAACTATGGTTTATTGCCTGCGGCGAATTAAATGCAAAACTTTTGAAAGTTGGTTGCAGCTGCGTTAGTTCTATTTGTGTTGCTGCTTTCTCCAACTTTAAATATTCTGTTTGCTTTGCAATGATTATTTCGAGTGGTTTTATTTTGGGCAGAAAAGTATCTACATTAAAAACCAACAGACCAATAAGCAAATAAACTGCTGCAAAAACCGGTATGGCAGGCCATTTTATTTTTGTAACCAAAACCCATGCAAACAAAGCAGGCAGCAAAGCAAGGCAAACAAAATTGCGTAGTAAAAAAAGCAACGCAAGGCTAACAATCATTAATGAAACCCTCCTGATGTTAAAATTGTTTTTTATCAACGATAGATAAACACAATAAATTAAAATGGCAAGCATTAAAAGTACCAGCCCATCTTTATGAATACCGGAAGAAAAGTAAAGCGTGGAAGGCAGCAGAAAGCAACCAATAATTACCAAGAAATCCCTCCCTGGAAAAATTTGTATAAAAAACCTGTACAAAATAACATGCCCAAAAAAAATGATGTAATTAAAAAACAGGCTGTTGATATAATAATTGCCACGGCTGAAAATATTAAAGATAGAAACAAGCTTGATAACGATATTTCCTTTCAAGTCGTTCCAGTAAGAATCGCCGGAACTGAAAACACCTGAATAACCTCCCTGGTAATCAGAAGTAAAAATATTGATGAGGTATTTAACGGGGTTTATTTGTAAAAGCTGGTATTCTTCCAGGGCATAATCGTTGGTATCCCAATAGTCATTTCCGGGGCCGTAAATATGTATGGCTATCCAGCCAATGGCAATACCAGCAATGATTTTAAGCAGGAAGAGACCAAGTAAAGTACCACTGCTGATACCTGCATTTTTAATAAAAGGCACACGCAACATCAGGGAGCATAAAATAACCAGGTAAAAAGCAAATAACAGGTAATTCAACTGAACAATTTTTTTTTGTGGGAAGATAGTTAAAATATTTGCTTTTATGAGTCGGGATAAAACACCGGCAGATGTTACCTTTGTATTTCATAACAGCCTTTCATCAACATTTATGGAAATAACAGTAAAAACAGCGGAGCAATTAAGACTAACAGCCGAAGAATTTGAATTGATAAAACAAAAACTGGGCCGCACACCCAATTTTAATGAGCTCTGTTCTTTCAGCGCCATGTGGAGTGAGCATTGTAGTTACAAAAACTCTATTAAGTGGCTAAAAACCTTACCACGTGATGGAAAAAAGATGCTGGTAAAAGCCGGTGAAGAAAATGCAGGCCTGATGGATATTGGCGATGGCTATGGCGTTGTTTTTAAAATTGAATCGCACAATCATCCTTCGGCAATAGAACCCTTCCAGGGCGCTGCAACCGGTGTTGGCGGTATTAATCGTGATATTTTTACGATGGGTGCAAGGCCCATCGCCTCTTTAAACTCTTTACGGTTTGGGAAATTGACCGAAGCAAAAACACAACACTTATTAGCCGGCGTAGTGCATGGCATTGGCCATTACGGTAATTGTTTTGGCGTACCAACTGTTGGCGGCGAGGTTTATTTTGAGGAATGTTATCATACAAATCCATTGGTAAATGCCATGAGTGTTGGTATTTTAAAAAATGACGGAACTGTTTCTGCAACTTCCGGCAATGTAAAAGGCAATCCTGTTTTTTTTGTGGGCAGTGCAACCGGTAAAGATGGAATTGGTGGTGCCAGTTTTGCATCGGCAGATATTACGGCAGATAGTGCCGAAGATTTGCCCGCCGTGCAGGTGGGTGATCCCTTTCAGGAAAAAAAATTATTAGAAGCCTGTTTGGAAGTAATACAAACCGGCGCTGTAGTGGGTATGCAGGATATGGGCGCTGCGGGTATTATTTGCTCCACATCAGAAATGAGTGCAAAAGGAGAAGCAGGAATGCGGATTGATTTAGACAAAGTACCAACCCGCCAAAAAGGTATGAAGCCCTGGGAATTGTTGTTGAGCGAAAGCCAGGAACGCATGTTATTGGTTGCCGAAAAAGGCAAAGAACATTTAATAAAAGCCGTTTTTGAAAAATGGGATTTACCCTGCAGCGAAATTGGCGAAGTAACCGATGATGGCATGCTGCAATTTTACATGCATGGAAATTTAGAAGCCACATTACCGGCGTATGAATTGGTATTGGGTGGTGGTGCGCCACAAAACGACAGACCTTACAGCGAACCGAAATATTTTGAAAAGATAAAAGCATTCAACCCTGATAGTATTGCTGTACCAACCGATTTAAAAGCTGTTGCAGAGCAAATTATACAGATACCAAATATTGCCAGCAAAAAATGGATTTATGTGCAGTACGATAGCATGGTGGGTACTGGTAATGTAAGTACCAATGCACCAAGCGATGCAGCCATCGTTTTAGCAAAACCAACAAACAAGGCTTTGGCTTTAACAACTGATTGTAACAGCCGCTATGTGTTTGCCGATCCATACAAAGGCGCCATGATAGCAGTTGCAGAAGCAGCACGTAATATTGTTTGCAGCGGCGGCCAGCCGTTAGGCGTTACCAATTGTTTAAATTTTGGTAACCCGTTTGACCCGGAAGTTTACTACCAATTTGTGCATGCCATTAAAGGCATGGGCGAAGCCTGTATAAAATTTGATACGCCGGTAACCGGTGGTAATGTAAGTTTTTACAACCAGGGACCGGATGGTGCTGTTTATCCAACACCAACAATTGGTATGGTAGGCGTGCTGGATAATGTTGCCGATAAAATGACGATGGATTTTAAACAGGAAGATGATGAAATTTATTTGGTAGGCACACAGCGCAACGATATCAACTCATCCGAATATTTACACAAAATTCATAACATAGAATTTTCTCCCTGTCCGTATTTTGATTTGAACGAAGAATTTGAAGTGCAGCATGAAGTAAGAAAAATGATTCATAAAAAACTCGTGAACTCGGCACATGATGTGAGTGAAGGTGGTTTATTTGTTACGCTTATTGAAAGTTGCTTTAATCGTAATCTTGGTTTAGAAGTTGAAGCACATGCCGATGAAATAAGAAGTGATGCTTACTGGTTTGGCGAAGCACAAAGCCGTGTGGTGGTAACGGTTTCAAAAGAAAACAGGAACGATTTTAATATGCTGCTGGAGAAGATGGAGATGACAGTTACTTATTTAGGGAAAGTTACTTCAGGCAATATTAAAGTTAATGGAGCAAATTGGGGAACGGTAACTGAGTGGAAAGTAAAATATGAAAATGCGATTGCGAATTTATTGGCTGGGCATGAGAGTGAACATGCATTGGCAGCTTTATAAAAATTATGGAAAAAGATTCAACGATAGTAGTTACAGGCGCAGCAGGCTTTATAGGAAGCTGCATGGTGAGTTATTTAAATCAACAGGGGTTTGAAAATTTGATTTTGGTAGATGAATTTAATGATGAAGAAAAAGAATTAAATCTCCTCCACAAAAAATATTTGGTTCGGGTTGAGCGGGAAGATTTTTTTAACTGGGTGCAAAAAGAAAAACCAGCAGTAAGTTTTGTTTTTCATTTAGGAGCAAGAACAGATACTACTGAATTTGATTATGCCATTCACCAGCATTTGAATGTTGAGTACTCACAAAAAATATGGAATTATAGCACCATCAATAATATTCCATTGGTATATGCATCATCTGCAGCAACTTATGGCGAAGGAGAATTGGGCTATAATGATGATCATGATATTATTGAGCAATTGCAACCACTCAATCCATATGGCGTTTCAAAAAATGAATTTGATAAATGGGTGCTGCACCAGGAAGATCATCCACCCTTTTGGGCAGGTTTAAAATTCTTTAATGTTTACGGCCCCAACGAATACCACAAAGCCCGTATGGCCAGCGTAATTTTTCATTCTTTCAACCAGATAAAAGAGAAAGGGAAAGTAAAACTTTTTAAATCGCATAAAGAAGGATACGAAGATGGTGAGCAACTACGTGACTTTATTTATGTAAAAGATGTGATTGAAGTTTGTTACTGGCTGATGGAAAACGTGAGTGGTGAAATGGTGAATCGTGAATCGTCAGGCGTGAGTGAGGAACCCACTACTCACAACTCTCGCCTCACCTCTGCTATTTACAATTTAGGTACCGGCTCTGCAAGAAGCTTTAATGATCTGGTAAAATCAACTTTTGCCGGATTAGATTTACAGCCCGATATTGAATATATTGATATGCCCGAAGATATACGTGATAAATATCAATATTTTACAGAAGCCAGCATGGACAAATTAAAAGCCGCCGGTTATACAAAAGATTTTTATTCGCTTGAAAAAGGTGTGGATGATTATGTGCGGAATTATCTTTCTCAAAACATTTTCTATTAAAACTGATTAATGAAAAACAAAATTGCCATCATCGGTGGCGGAAATTTAGGCAGCGCCATAGCAGAAGGATTATTAAAAAGTAAATTCTGCAAAGCGGGAGATATACATATTACCAAAAGAAATACACTTACATTAAAAAACCTGGAAGCAAAAGGGATACACATTGGTTCTGATAATGCCGCAGCAGTAAAACAAAGTGACCTGGTAATCCTGGCTGTAAAACCTTATCAGGTTTCAGAAGTGTTAAACAGTTTTAAAAAGGAACTGACGCCCAATCATATTTTAGTATCGGTAGTTACCGGTGTGCTGATAAAAGATATTGAAGAAATCATTAAAAAGAAATTACCGGTCTTTCGTGCAATGCCCAATACCGCAATAGCCATACAGGAAAGTATGACTTGCATCAGCTTTACCAATGCCACCGAAAAACAAACAGCTTATGTAAAAGAATTGTTTTCAGTTTTGGGTAAAGTAGTTGTAATTAATGAAAACTTAATGGATGCTGCAACTGTGTTGGGTGCCTGCGGCACTGCTTACGCTATGCGTTACATACGTGCCAACATACAGGGCGGTATAGAAATTGGATTTGATGCCGTAACCGCCAATTTGATTGCAGCACAAACTGTAAAAGGTGCGGCAGATTTATTGTTACAAAAAGGCACACATCCCGAACAGGAAATTGATAAAGTAACCACGCCAAAAGGCTGTACCATTGCCGGGTTAAATGAAATGGAACACCGTGGATTCAGTTCTTCTTTAATAAAAGGAATTGCTACGAGTTATAATAAAATTTTGAAGGGTTAGTATACTTCTCCTGTGTCCATATCTATTTGGTAATATTTAAGATCCAGTTTATACACTGTTTTTTTCGGCCCCGTATTCATAGCATAATTTAATCCAGACGACATCATTGCAATATGCTTACTCCGTTGTACCACTCCTTTTATACCAAAAAAATAAAAAGTATTTTCCCGTCTTACCAGCTTAGAATATTTATCGCCAGAGTTAATAAAAAAATCTTTCCCATCACAAAATCCCCAGGCATCTCTTGTCGGAAACTCAGCATCTCCTTCTTTAACATACAATATATCGCCGCCTGGTCCTTCTCTTAATTCATACTGTGATATTGAGGGTGCATTCAATTTAAATTCTTCAAAACTTTTATAAGCTCCTTTTTTAAAATAAACAGCATTCAACACAGGCTCAGTTGTCTTTTTTAAAAAGTCCCGGTTTATATCGCTCAATAACAATTTTTTTCTCTTTGCTATAATTTCATCCTGTTTAATATCTGTTAATTTTTGTAATGAAGATTTTAATACCGATGCAACAAATATATCGGCATTATCAACAAATCTGGTTCCTCTGTAATCATTTAACCGCTCTTTAAAAGTAAATACTGAATCAATTCTGTATAACGGAAAAAAAACGCTGTCCTTTTGCAGGTAAAATTCAAGTTTACATAACACACCTGCATCCCATCCATTAATTGCCTGTCCGTTTTTATCATTATCATAACGAATTTCATCCGCCTCTGATGAAAGCCAGAATTTCTTTACAACAATTAAGAGTTTATTTTTTGCTGATTCATTTTTTTGGCATTGCAGGTATTCATTCATCCATATTGCAAATCCACTGCTTAATGAAGGTGAACAATGATATACTTTTGACCATGCATCATTATACTTTTTTTTAGGCAAAGTGCCGGGTTGTACCAAATACCTCCTGGCATCTCCTTCTTTCAAGTAATGATAACCAACTACCGCAGTATCATCTCTAAAATCTAATACATTAACTGCATAAATACTGTTGCTGAATGAAGTTGAAGAAACTTCTTTTTCAAGTTCTATTTCCAACCTGTTATTGAAGTCAATCATTTTTGCTTCAATTTGAGCAAAGAGAGGTGAGTTTATGGTTACAAAAAGTGTTACAAATGCAATTATTCTCATAGCAGGATGAAGGGTTTACAGATGCTATTATTTTTTTTCCTCATAAAGCTAAAGTTTTTTTTACAAACCTTTCCCTAAATTTCCTCCCTCCAGATATTCATCCTATCTTTACACGACCTCCAAGATTTATTCCCAAATTTTCGCTGGTCATATTTATTAACGGCAACCACTTTCCAAAAAATAAGGAAGCGGTTGGCAAACTATTTTTTATGGCTAAGTACATTTTTGTAACCGGCGGTGTTACTTCCTCATTAGGTAAGGGCATCATTGCCGCATCGCTTGCAAAGCTGCTGCAGGCAAGGGGTTTAAAAGTAACCATACAAAAATTTGATCCATACATTAACATCGATCCCGGCACTTTAAACCCTTACGAACATGGCGAATGCTATGTTACGGATGATGGTGCCGAAACCGATCTGGACCTTGGCCACTACGAACGTTTTTTAAATATCCCAACATCGCAGGCTAATAATGTTACCACTGGCCGCATTTACCAAACGGTAATAAGTAAGGAAAGGGCTGGTGATTATAAGGGTAAAACCGTGCAGGTAATTCCGCACATTACAGATGAAATTAAAAACCGCATGTTGCTGCTGGGCAAAGGCGGCAAATACGATATTGTAATAACAGAAATTGGCGGTACCGTAGGCGATATTGAGAGCTTACCTTTTGTAGAAGCCGTGCGCCAGATACAATGGGAACTACCAGAAGAAGATTGTATGGTAGTGCATCTTACCCTTATTCCCTATTTAAAAGCAGCCAAAGAATTAAAAACAAAACCTACGCAGCATAGTGTGCGTTTACTTAGCCAGGAAGGTGTTCATCCAAATGTAATTGTTTGCCGTACCGAGCATCCGCTTAATGATGAACTCAAGAAAAAGATTGCCCTTTTCTGTAATGTAAAATCCAATGCGGTTATTGAAGCCATGGATGCCAGCACCATTTACGAAGTGCCGCTTAAAATGCTGCAGGAAGGCCTGGATGTGATCGTGTTAAAAAAACTACAGATCAATGGTTATGCCGCACCCGAACTTACCAAGTGGCGTGCATTTTTAGATAAATTGAAATATCCGCACAGTAAAGTTACCATTGGTCTTATCGGAAAATATATTGAGTTACAGGATGCTTATAAATCAATACTGGAATCTTTTATACATGCAGGCGCCATTAACGAATGCAAAGTGCAGATCGTAAATGTGCACAGCGAATTTATAACCGATGATAATGTAAAAGAAAAACTAAAAGACCTTGATGGGCTATTGGTTGCCCCCGGTTTTGGCAACCGTGGGGTTGAAGGAAAAATAATTGCAGTTAAATATGCCAGGGAAAACCAGTTGCCATTTTTTGGTATTTGCCTGGGTATGCAGATGGCTGTTATTGAATATGCCAGAAATGTGATGGGCTGGGCCCATGCTGATAGTACTGAAATGGATAAATCAACACCAATCCCCGTGATTGATTTAATGGAAGACCAGAAAAATATTGAAGCCATGGGTGGTACTATGCGCCTTGGCGCTTATCCCTGCGAAATTAAAAAAGACAGTCTTGCATATAAAATTTATGGCACTACCCAAATAAGTGAGCGCCACCGGCACCGCTGGGAATTTAATAATAAATACATT
>JAYURR010000078.1:0-15931 GCA_043756605.1 Chitinophagaceae bacterium | reverse complement strand
ATGGGAGTTGCTCTTGTAACTACCACATCTTTTGTTTGTGGATAAATTTCATTGTCAACAAAAAACTTTGCACGGGTGATTGAATTTGCATCCTTGTTCAACATGCTAAAGAACATGGTCATGGCTTCGGCTGCTGCTGTTGCTTCATCTAACAGGCTTGCATTGGCTAATTCTAATCCGGTTAGATCGCAAACCATGGTTTGAAAATTGAGCAGGCTTTCCAAACGTCCCTGTGATATCTCTGCCTGGTATGGAGTGTATTGCGTGTACCATCCCGGGTTTTCAAAAACGTTTCTCAAAATCACACTGGGCGTAATGGTATTGTAATATCCCTGACCAATGTAAGTTTTAAAAACTTTATTTTTTGCGGCAATCTTTTTCAGTTCATCCAGGTATTCAAATTCTGTTTGAGCAACCGGAAGTTTCAATGCATTTTTTAATCGTATGGCAGCCGGTACGGTTTTATCAATCAATGCATCCAACGTATCAATACCAATGGCTTTAAGCATTACATTTTTTTCTGCTTCATTGGTGCCGATGTGGCGGCCTGCAAATTCGTACTGTTGTTCATCAAAAAGATTCATGTTGCTGTGTTTTTTTGTACCCCTATCTCCTGATGAGAAATTGGAGTAGATTGTTATTTATTTTTTTGGGACAAGCTTTTGTACAACTATTAAGCATCGTTGTGTCACTCACTTGTGCGCCATACCATTATTGAGCTTTTATTATGCTTTATTTGGTGCCGCAAATTTACAACAACACAACAAGATTTTATGCTAATAAGTTCGCTACTTTTGAGCTGTGGAAATTTAATGCATACAAACGGCAAAACACCTGCACAAATGGAAGAGGATTTACTACAAAACTGGGAAAAAAAATCAGCAGATCACCAAAAACTATACAAGCAATACCTGCACCGTGCCGATAAAAGAAAAGTGCTGAAACTACTGCCCGACCTGCACGATGAGGCTTTTGAAAAAATTGATTGCCTGCAATGTGCCAATTGCTGCAAAAGCTATTCGCCCCGGTTTAAAACGCCCGATATTAAACGTATTGCCAAATATTTAAAGATGAAAGAGGGAGATTTTATCAACACCTACCTTTTTGTAGATAGCGAGGGTGATTATGTTTTAAAAACAAAACCATGCCCGTTTTTGGGCACCGACAATTACTGTACTATTTATGAAGAGCGCCCATCCGATTGTCACAGGTTTCCTTACACCGATGAAGATGTATTTATAAAGCGACAACCGCTTACACAAAAAAACAGCAGCTTTTGCCCAATTGTTTATTATGTACTTGAGAAGTTGATAGCGTTGAAATAGGTGCCAGGCCACTAATGGCAGAATTTAAATTCAAAAATACTTGGTGGTTCTTATAATCTTAAAATTACAGAGTAGTTGTAGTGGCCAGGCACCAGTAACTACTTTATCGCCAATTCTTCATAAGCCGCACTCAGTGGTCTTTCAATACCATCGCCTTTCCATTCCGGCGATCCGGGTATTTCTGTTGCTTTTATTATTTCTGCTTTGGTTTTTCCTAACCTTATCTGTGCTTCTGTAAATTTCAAAACGTTACGCAGGTAATCTCCAAAGGCTTTCAGGTCATCGGCTTTAAGCACCACATCATATCCTTCGGCAGCATGGCCGCAAACAAATTTGGTGTCCTTATCAAAAGTGGCGATGGCTTTATCTAAAACAAGTATCCAACTGGCAATGTTAGCACCGGAAGCCTTATCAACAAATGGATGGCGGCGGTTAAAAACCAAATCGCCCACGTGTACAATTTTAGCTTTTTTAAATTCAATCATCGAATCGCCATTGGTATGCCCAGAGCCAAAATAATGGGCCTTTATGGTTTCTTTATTCACTTTTGTACTCCAGCCTTCCTGTCCATAAGTCATATCAGGAACATGGAATTTGCTGGCAATCATTTTTTGTTCAGCAGCAACCCTTAACTGGTTGGCTTTTGAATTTATATGTGCAACCACATGCTCTGCCAGGCCCTTAAAAGCAATATTGCCTGATGTATGATCGCCATGGTGATGCGTATTAATCAGGTATTTAAAAGGTTTTTTATTTTTCTTTTTCAATTCTTCAATTAAATGTCCTGCAGTATCCGGGAATTGTGCATCCACTACCACAATACCTTTTTTGGTAAGTAAAAAGGCAATGGTGCCGCCCTTTTCAGTAAAAATGCCTATTTCATCTGTAAGCATTTTAATTTTCCATGCCGGGTCACTTAAAAATGAAGCCAGTGTATTTTTATTCAGTAATGCCAAGCCTGCCAGTGTTAACCCGGTGTTGCGAAGAAATGATCTGCGTTGCATAGTGGTGAGTTTTAATTATACAATTTACAAAAAAAATGATAAGCTGATAATTTTTATATCATTTACTGTGCCGAAAAGTTTACCCTGTAATTAAAGGTTTTGTATCGCAATTCTTCTTTTCTTTTTAAGTTGCTTAAAATGAGTGGGTGTTAATCCGGTTACTTTTTTAAACTGCGCAGATAAGTGGGCCACGCTGCTGTAATGTAACTTATAAGCGATCTCTGTTAACGTCATATCCTCAAACATGATAAGTTCTTTTATCCGCTCAATCTTCATGGCAATAACAAACTGCTCAATAGTACTTGCTTCTATTTCTGAAAAAAGATTTGCCAGATAAGTGTAGTTGTAGTCTAGCTTTTTACTCAGGTAATCAGAAAAATTGGTAATTATTTTTTCTTCGGTATGGTAAACATAATCAACCACTACTTTTCTTATTTTTTCAATAATAGCCCCTTGTTTGTTTTTCAGTATTTCCAATCCCGCTTTCCTGATCTTAGTATTAAATTGTTGTATTTCTGCTTCTGTAAGGTCTTCTTTGGTTTCAATTTCTCCTAAATCAACTTTTACGGATTCAATTTTAAGTTCTTCAAGTGCTTCTTTTACAACTAATTTACAGCTTAAGCAAGCCATGTTTTTTACATAAATTTTCATAACGGTAGTTTAAAAATTCAGCTTATCTGCAAATATAAGCCTACTCTTTATAGGGATAAAATATTTTAAAAGCTTCATATATACTATTGTGTAAAATAGTAGCATGATTTTCTTTTGGTAAAGGTACAAAATCAACTTTTAAATTTTTCTTTCCTGTACTTTGCAATGCCAGTATAAGCCCTGCCGCATCTTCTTCCATTTCTTTCCCTTCGGCTCCCACAGCAATATATACCCAGTTTTTTTTATCAGCTTGATTCGCTAAAAGCCCTGTCGCAGCTTTTAACAGCGATTGATCATCCCACCAAAGACTGGGACTAACAATAATATAGTTTGAAAAAAGATCCGGCTTTTTCAGCAATATTTCTGTTGCCAGTAAGCCGCCGAGCGACTGGCCGATAAGATAGCTGCTGTCATTTATTTTGTAATTGGCTTTTATATAAGGCTGTAATTCTTTTTCTAAAAAATCAATAAATTTTGCTGAGCCTCCGGTTGTTGGGAAATCTTTTTTTAATGCTGCATTTTTTGTAGGGAAAGTAAAATCTCTTTTTCTATCCACATTGGCAATGCCTACCACAATGGTTTTCGGCATATTAAATGTCAGGTTAAAAAACTGTACCAGCCCAACAACATGCAAAAAATCTTCATTGGCCGATCCATCTAATAAATAAATAACCGGGTATGTTGCTTTGTTGTTATAACCATCGGGTAAATAAATATTAAGCGTTCTGTTTTCTTTTAAGATGGTAGATTTTAGCGTTGCAATTTTACCGATAGTGAAGGGTTTGGCGGCTTTAGTTTGGGCAGTTGATGCTAATGCACAAAATAAAAAGAATACAAATATTGTAATGCTGATTTTCATTTTTTGTATTTTAAAATTTTTCTTTCTAATTTATTTATTTTCCAGTTCATCTAAGAAATTTTTTATTGCACTTACATTCTTACTTCTGTTATCATGCATGGTTCCATGTCCAGCACCATCAACCATAACAAATTTGGCATTGGGTACTAAACTTTGAAAATACTTTACTGTAGCTGGCCGGGCTTCATCAAACTCGCCGGTTATAAAAAGTGTTGGTACATTAATTGTTTTTAAACTTTGTACCCGCTCATAATTAATAAGTGTGCCAGTTGCCGTAAATTCTGTTGGCCCCCACATATAATTATAAATAAACTCATTGCCTTTTGATATGGCGGTATCTAATTCACTTGTAAGTTTTGTGTTTCTTACACCAAAATTTTTGTAATAAACTTCATTCGCATTTTGGTATGCCGGTGATTTATAATCTTGTTTTTTTTCTCCGGTTTTTATTGCAAGTTGAATAGAATCAGGCAATGTGCTGATAAGTGTATCAGCATCTGCTTTCCATAGTTTTGTACTAAAATATGGGCTATTAAATATAATAGCTTTGATGCCTTTTGGATATTTGAGGTAATATTCCAGCGCCAAAGCAGTGCCCCATGAGTGACCGTGTAGATAAAACTCTTTTAACCCAAGTGAAGTTTTGATTGCTTCTACCTGTTCAATAAAATTTTCAACTTTTAGTAGTGTTGTGTCTGTATGGTAACCAGATCTGCCGCTGCCCAACTGATCAAATATAATAACAGGCCTGTCTTCGCCTAAAGATGCCAATTGATAAAAAGATCTGCTGGTGCCGCCTGGTCCGCCATGTAGCATCAGGATGGGTGTTTTTTTGCCTTCTCCTAAAATGCGATACCATATTTTTCCTCCTTGCACGTTAGCGTAACCTTCTTCTGCTTTTAAATGAGGCGTAGATTTGCAGCTTGCGAATGCTGTAAAAATTATTAGTGCAAAAAAACTATTAAAGATTTTAGACTTGCTGATACGGTTCATTTATTTTAATTTGATACATAAATATACGTAACCCGTTTTAGTAAGAAATGAGATGTTGATTTTTATGTAAGAGAATTAATATAACGTAATTAAAGCTCCACATAGGTATGCCGATATACGGATTGCGATGCTTCGCCTTCGCTCAGCACAGGCTGCACGGTGCCGCTATGAAAATATAAAGCTGGTACTAAAGAGTTTTATGTAACCCATTTCTCGACTTCGCTCGAAATTGACAGTGTCATAGTTCGACTCCGCTCACTAATATTCCAACTTCCTCAACTTCGGAAACCCAATCCAGGTAGCGGTTACAACCAACACCGACATGGCTCCACCAAAAATAATAGCTGGCAAAGTGCCAAACATACGGGAGGTTGCGCCACTTTCAAACTGGCCCAGTTCATTACTGCTGTTTATAAAAATTAAGTTGATGGAAGACACACGTCCCCTTAATTCATCAGGTGTAAATAACTGTAGAATGGTACCACGTACTACAACACTAACAGCATCGCACAGGCCGGCAGCAAGCAAAGCCATAAAACTTAACCAGTAAACTTTTGATAAACCAAAAATGATAATGCAGATACCAAAACCTGCAACTGCCAGCAGCATTTTTAAACCCTGCTTTTTGCGCATGGGATATTTTACCAGTAAGGCAACTATAATAAGACTGCCCAGATCCATAGCTGCATTTAAAAAACCATAACCAATGGCACCGGTGTGTAAAATGGTTGATGCCACTTCTGGTATAAAAGCACTGGCTCCGCCAAAAAGCACCGCAAATAAATCCAAAGAAATTACGCCCAGCAGGTTTTTATTGTTGTAAACATAAGAAAATCCTTTTTTTATGGAAGTGAGCATGGGCTCTTTCTCAACACTAATTACCGGCGGTTTAGGATATAGCTGCAAAGCAAAAATACCTGCGGTTAATATCAAAGCAGCCGTTACGAAATATGCATTTGAAATGCCAATGAATGCAATAAGCAAGCCGCCAACTGCATGGCCGCCAATTGATGATATTAACCAGGTAGATGAATTATAAGAGATTGCTTTTTGCAACTGCTCACGGGGTACAATGGCCGCAATCATGCTATTGGCAGCAGGCCCGGCAAACGAGCGGATGATGCCAGTGCAAAAAACAACCAATAAAATTACTGTAAGCTGGGTGGTATTGCTAAAATTAAACCAGGGCATACTTACAAGCGCAAGGGTAATACCGCACAAAATATAAAAGGCGTAAGCCCATACCAGTATGTTTTTTTTATTGTGCTTATCAATATAATGCCCGGCATATAAAGCTGCTATTACAGCCGGCACAAATTCGGCAAGGCCTGCAAAACCCACCATATAAGTATTTGCCAAATGAAAAACCTGATAAATAACAATGGTGGTAATCATGCGCAAGCCCAACACAAAAAATAACCTGGCAAAAATAAAATGTTGAAATTCTTTAGGGAGTTTATCGCTGCTCATTTGTAAAGATTAGGGCAAAGTTAAATAATGTTGCCCATCTTCATATTCTTTATCAAGTGCGTCAATAATAATTTTTAAATGTTCCTCGTTGCCCAAAAAATCTGCATTTGCAGCATCAACATACAGGGTTTTTACATTGTGTTGTTTTAAATACTGAGTATAGGTTTCCTGTAATGTAAAAAGATAATCGTTGGGTATGGATTGCTCGTAATCACGATTGCGTTTTTTTATATTTTCCTGTAATTTTTTTACCGGTGTATGCAGGTATATCACAAGATCGGGCTGAATGATCTGCGGATTGATGATCTCAAAAAGTTTTTGATACAACCTAAACTCTTCATCGGCCAGGTTTACTTTAGCAAACAACAGGCACTTGGTAAAAAGATAGTCGGATATGGTTATGTTTTGAAACATATCTTTTGTCTGCAACAGATCTTTTAACTGTTTGTAACGCTCGGCCATAAAAAACAACTCCAGCGGAAATGCGTACTGGCCGGGGTTTTCGTAAAATTTGGGTAGAAAAGGATTGTCGGCAAATTCCTCTAAAATCAACCTTGCATTAAAATGCTTGCTTAATAAATGAGCCAGCGTGGTTTTGCCGGCACCAATATTTCCCTCAATGGTAACAAAATTATATTTCATGCAGTTTTGTAAAACGGACTGCAAAATAAGCGGAAACCACTTTTATGCAATTAAAACTTTTTCACATTTAGTTTGTCGGGGCAGTGCATAAGTAATCGGTGAACGGTTTTTTTAAGCAGCGGATGTTTTAAGTTAGGGGAAAGCTGATTGAGTGGTACCAATACAAAGCGGCGGTTTTGTATCTGCGGATGAGGCACAATTAATTCGGGCAGCTTAATTATTTGTTTGTTGAAAAATAAAATATCTATGTCAATAATTCTTGGTGCATTTTTAATGGTTCTTACCCGTCCCAGTTTTTTTTCAATACTTAAAATCGTTTGCATGGTTTGCAATGCGTTTAAGGCAGTTTCAACAATAATAACCTGATTTAGAAAATCGGGTTGTTTGGTATTGCCCCATGCCGCAGTGCTGTATAGATGAGATTGGCGGGTGATGGCACCAATTTGCTTTTCTATCAGTAAAATAGCTTTTGATAAACTGGCATTGCTGTTGCCGATATTGCTGCCAAGCAGGAGGTAGGTTTTGTTCATCAGATTTTGAAGAGCCTCTCATCGGGCCAGAAAGATTTTGTTTTTACAAGTTTCATTTTTTTAAAATCGGCATGAAGTGGATTTACAAGATAATTATATTCTTCTTGAATAACAGAAGACGGTACTTTTAAAATCAACGTTTCTTTTTGCTTAAAAAATTCATCTCCCATATAACGGGTATATTCAAAATCATCACGCCAGTTATTTTTTAAATGTTTCAGATCAATATTGGTAATAGATTGGGTATCCGGAAAATTAATGTACATCAGATTCAATGCAATTGCATAGTCTTTAAAATTTGTGTTTACAAGCATTTCCAAAACAGCCAGCGATAAAAATTGAGATGTGTACAGCACCGGAATTCCTTTTGAATTCCACCGGGCACCATTCAGTTTGGCGCCGGTTCCACTTATATCATCACTAAAGGCAGCATTGCTAATGCGGTAAACTATCATGCAAAAATACCGTGTTGAATCCGGCTCAATTGTGTTAACACTTTTTGTATGCCCTCATAAGTGGTGAGTGAATGGAGTGATAAATTTCCTTCAAGCATGTAAGGCTCACGCTTTATCCAGTTGTAAAAATTTTCTATTTTGCCAAAGGTTGTTTTACCCTCTTTTAAAACCTTATCAATTTGTAAAGCACGCTCAGCATTAATAGGTGCAAAGCTACCATTGCTTTTTGCATATCGTTGCAAAGTACGTTCGCTTACATGCAATATGGCAGCCCATTCACTTTGTGTAAAGGGGCTTTTATCAGCAATTTTCTTAAATTCGCTGTATGTAAAATCTTTAACCTGTGGCAATACTTTTACAGTACGATATGTAGGCATGGGCTCTTCCAATTTAGGAGCGGCATTGTTGGTTTTGTAATTGGTGATTTTTTCTTTCCTTTTCATATTTCTGACATTTGTCATACAAATATACGACACCTGTCGCAGGTTGCAAATTTTTTTGAATCCTTTTTTACCAATAGCTTTACGCCCAAATTAAAACTAAATGCGAAGGTATAGCCAGTTTAAAGCTTTTTTAGCCATTCTTAAAGCAAGTTTCCGTTCAATTCTCAGCAATCCCAGTTCATTGGTATTCAGTTTTTTGTTTCCAGTAATCTTTATATTTATTTTTGGCTCTTTTGGCAAAGGCGGCGGTGCAGTTTACCGTATAGCCATATCAGATAACGCAGATACAACCAATGAAGTTTTTGACAGTATTAAAGTTAACCCGCTGATAAAAATATCTTACTTTAAAAATACCGATGGACTTACCGATTTAAAAGCCCGGACAAAAGCTTTGGAGAGAGGTAATATTGTTGCAATAGTAAACGTAAAAAAGAACAGCGATACTGCCAGTAACAACCCCTATCTTATACTCGATACACTTACAAATGCCAGTGGCAATGCAGTTGTTGCTTTACAGCAGATATTTTCCAACATAACCAATGCTGTTGCTCACAAAGGCGAGGTAAGGCAAGAGAATCCGACAGTACGCCCATACGTTTACAGTATCAGACAATACCGAAATATTGATTTTGTATTGCCTGGTATGCTTGGGTTTTCTATTTTATTTTCAACACTGTTTGGTATATCGTTTATCTTCTTTCAATTCCGCCAGCAACTGATACTTAAACGTTTTTATGCAACACCTGTGAGCAAAATAAATATTTTATTAGGGATAGGAATAAGTCGTTTGGTTTTTCAACTGGTAAACGTTGTAATGCTGATTGCACTCGGTTACTTCTTCATGGATTTTACATTGGTGCATGGTTTTGCTACATTTTTAGAAATGACCCTGCTTACCATATTTATGTTGTTATTATTGCTTGGTGTAGGATTAATATTCAGCAGTATAGTAAAGTCGGATACATCTATTCCTTTGTACATAAATCTGTTTGCATTTCCTCAGATGTTATTGGCAGGCACATTTTTTTCGATTGATGTATTTCCGCAATGGCTGCAAACAATTTGCCGTTATGTATTGCCATTAACACAATATAACGATGCCATGCGTAAAATATCTTTTAGCGGTATGCACTTGTGGGATTGCGGTAAAGAACTGGGAATATTAGCGGTATGGATAATCATCATCTACTTTTTTACAGTTAAGGTTTTTAAATGGGAGTAAAATATAATTATGCGTTTATTTAAGGGGTTTTTTATTGTACTTGCAGGCTTGTTTATCTTCATAACAATTCTTTCATTATTTATTCCATCAAAACTGATGGTGAGCAGGGCAGTGGTTATAAATGCCAGTGCAGGCAAGGTTTTTAGCGAAATAAGCAATTTGCAGAACTGGAAACACTGGCAGCCGGTTTTCATGAACGATTCTTCACAAATAAAGTTTAAAACTGATGCCAACGGCATTAGTAATTATTGCGAATGGAATTCTAAAGGTAAAATGAATATTATTGAAATTACGCATAGAAACAACAATTCAATTGCTGCCGTTTTAAAAAGACCAGGCGAGAATAATGTGCAGAATACCATCAGTGTTTTGCCTTTGGCAGATAGTAACCAGGTGCAGGCAGAATGGAACGTGCTTATAAAACTAAAATGGTATCCCTGGGAAAAATTTTACGGAATTTTTATTGAAAAAATTACTGGCCAGGGTTATGAAGATGCTTTGAATAGTTTAAAAAATTATGTAGAAAATAATTAGCCCGGAAAACTGATTTTTCCCATGGTTACAGCAGGCATGCCCGCTGTGCCATTACCAAAAACAGATACATCTCCACACACACATTCATTTGCCAATATGGCAAAAAGCACAGCTTCCTTGGCATCGGGGTTAATTGCTAATTGGGCTGTTGTGTAAAATGTGCAGTCGGGCAATTGGGCCTGTATGTGCTGCATAAGCAAAGGGTTGTGCATACCACCGCCACTTGCGTAAATGCTGAAAGAATCTTCTTCTTTAAATGATTTTTTAATTGCTTCCACAATAGTATCTGCACTGAATTTATTTAAAGTTGCCATCACATCTTCTTTACTTAATTGCAAAGTGGCAGATTTTTTTTGAGCTGCTGCTAAATATTCAAGGTTAAATAATTCGGGCCCGGTTGTTTTTGGAAATGATTGATTGAAAAAAGGCTGTTCTTTTAAAATACGTAGTAAGTCTTCGTTAATTTTTCCTTGCAACGCTAATGCAGCCCCTTCATCAAAATATTTATCGGTATCAAGCTGTTGAATGTAAGCATCCATCATGGTATTGCCTGGGCCGGTATCTGTACTGAAAATTTTTGAAACATCCATATCAGCCGGTAAATAAGTAAAGTTTGCAATGCCACCGATGTTCAATAAAATTCTGTCTTCACCGGGTTTCGCAAAAATTAAATAATCGCCGTAAACAGCCAGTGGTGCGCCTTCGCCGCCGGCGGCAATATGTTTTTGTCTGAAATCGCTGATGGTTACAATGCCGGTTGCAACTGCCAGGTGATCGCCATCACCAATTTGCAAAGTGGCATTGCCAAATTTGTTTTGTTGATGCTGCCTTTTTGGTGCATGATAAATCGTTTGCCCGTGGCTGGCAATTAAATCAACATCCTCATTTTTAATATTCCATTTTTTTAAAAGCGAATTGATAATGGCAGCATGCTGCAAAGCAATCCACGGATTCAACAAAGTTAATTTTTCAAGGTCAACCTGTTTTTTGCTAAAAACAGATTTTATTTCAGCTTTCATTGCTGCATCAAAAGCAATGGTTTCAAACTGCAGTAATTTTATTTTTGTTGCTGTACTCCTTCCCTCAAAACTGCATAAGGCAACATCTAACCCATCAACCGAAGTGCCACTCATTAGCCCGATTATTAACCGCTTTGGCTTTTGAGAAACTTTGTATATCTTTTGTATGTTATTGTTCATCCTATTGCTTTAAAAATTTCAGGTTTCGTTTTATGCCTTCAAATTTTGCTCTTTTTAGCGGCGAGTTTTTAAAAATAATTTTAAAAGATTCTTCAGTCATTTCTTTCCAATCGCTGGTTGATAAATTTAAAATTTCAGGAATTGGCATAAAGCTGATTTCATTATTTGGTTTTGCAAACCGGTTCCAGGGGCATACATCCTGGCATACATCACAACCAAACATCCAGTTTTCAAATTTATTTTTCATTGTTTCCGGTATCAAAGCATCTTTTAATTCTATGGTAAAGTAAGATATACATTTGCTGCCGTCAATAACTTTATCTGGTAAAATGGCATCTGTTGGGCATGTATCAATACATTTTGTACAGGTGCCGCAATAATCTTTTACAAATTCATTATCGTATGCTAATTCCAGATCAACAATCAGCGTAGCTATAAAAAAAAACGAACCACTTTGTTTGTTAATAAGATTTCCGTTTTTGCCCACCCAGCCAATGCCTGCTTTTTGCGCCCATGCACGTTCAAGCACAGGTGCGCTATCAACAAAACCACGTCCATGCACTTCGCCAATCTTTTCATTTATTTCCTGTAAAAACAATTTCAGTTTGTTTCTTATCACTTCGTGATAATCATTTCCGAAAGCATATTTAGAAATTTTTGGAGCATCAGCAGCTTGCTGCTGCTCAGGATAATAATTCAGTAATAAAGTAATAACCGATTTTGCACCCGGCACCAATTTGGATGGATCAATCCGCATGTCGAAATGATTTTCCATGTATTGCATGCTACCATGTAATCCTTTGCTGAGCCAGTTTTCCAGTCGCCGGGCATCCTCATTCAATAATTGTGCTTTGGCAATGCCACAGTAATCAAAACCATAGGTAGCTGCCAGGGTTTTAATAATGCTGGTATGTTTTTCAATGGTATTCACCTGTTTATTGTAAAGTTTTTTCCATATTTTCTTTTTCCATATTTTGCAAATTTACTCTAACCAGATAGAATTAAAATCAATCACCCATTATCCGGATAAAGCAAATCAGACTGCAACATTAGCACAGGCAATTTGTTATTACTGCTTAAGCGGCAGTTTGGCCCAGTTTAACATGCCATAATAGCTGGATTTTTTTATTGGATTGAGTTTTGCGATTAATGATGAAAATCAATAAAAATGAGTTTACAAAACCTAACCATAAAATCGCAGGAAATATTACAGCAGGCACAGCAACTGGCATTTACTGCTGCCAATGCAAATATTGAAACCGAGCATATTTTAAAAGCCATGCTCAACGATAAAGATTCGCCTATTGAATATCTTCTCAAAAAAAATAACGTCAACGTAAATTATGTTGATGAAAAATTAGACGCTGCTATCGCAAAGCTTCCGAAAGTTTCTGCTGGCGAGCCTGCTCAGGCATTGGGGCGTGATGCCAACAATGTTTTATTGCGCTCAACTGCAACCTTAAAAACATTTCAGGATGAGTTTGTAAGTGTAGAGCATTTGTTACTTGCATTATTGCAGGGCAGCGATAACACCTCAAAACTTTTGAAAGATGCCGGCCTGAACGAAAAGGGATTAATCGCTGCTATCAAAGATTTAAAAAAGGGGTCCACCGTTTCTTCTCAAACATCCGAAACACAGTTTAATGCACTTAATAAATATGCAAAAAATCTGATTGAAATGGCCAGAGCCGGCAAACTTGATCCGGTAATTGGCCGAGATGAAGAAATCAGGAGAACACTGCACATCTTATCAAGAAGAAGTAAGAACAACCCGATATTGGTTGGTGAGCCAGGTGTTGGTAAAACAGCCATAGCAGAAGGTTTGGCTATGCGTATTGTAAATGGAGATGTGCCGGAAAATTTAAAAAGCAAAATTATTTATGCGCTTGATATGGGGCTGTTAATAGCCGGTGCAAAATACAAAGGCGAGTTTGAAGAGCGTTTAAAATCGGTAGTAAAAGAGGTGAGTACCAGCGATGGACAAATCATTTTATTTATTGATGAAATACATACATTGGTTGGTGCAGGTGGTGGCGATGGAGCCATGGATGCAGCCAATATTTTAAAGCCTGCTTTGGCAAGGGGAGAGTTAAGAGCCATTGGTGCAACTACATTAAACGAATATCAGAAATTTTTTGAAAAAGATAAGGCACTGGAACGCCGTTTTCAAAAAGTGATAATTGATGAGCCAACCATTGAAGATGCAGTTTCTATTTTACGTGGATTGAAGGATCGGTACGAAACATATCACCATGTGCTCATAAAAGATGAAGCGATTATTGCGGCGGTTGAATTATCGAGCCGCTATATTACCGATCGTTTTTTGCCCGATAAAGCCATTGATTTGATTGATGAAAGTGCTGCCAAACTCAGGTTGGAGATGAATAGCATGCCCGAAGAGCTGGATGAACTGGATAGAAAAATCCGCCAGCTTGAAATTGAAAGAGAAGCTATTAAAAGAGAAAACGATGAGCATAAATTAAAGCAGCTAAATACCGATATTTCCAACCTTTCTGTTGAGCGGGATACTTTTAAAGCAAAATGGCAACAGGAAAAAGAAGTGGTGGAAAAAATACAAAATGCCAAGGCCGAAATTGAAAACCTGAAACTTGCAGCCGATAAAGCCGAGCGTGAAGGGGATTATGGGAAGGTTGCCGAAATAAGATATGGTAAAGTGCAGGAGCAGGAGAAAATTGTGGATGAATTTACAAAGCAATTAACCGATAGTACCGAAAAGCGTTTGCTTAAAGAAGAAGTTGATGCCGAAGATATTGCCGAAAATGTGGCTAAAGCAACCGGTATACCGGTAATGAAGATGATGCAGAGCGAAAGGGAAAAATTGTTGCATTTAGAGGAAGAATTGCATAAAAGGGTAGTAGGGCAAGAGGAAGCTATTGAAGCAGTTTCCGATGCCATCCGCCGCAGCCGGGCAGGCCTGCAAGATCCTAAAAAACCCATCGGTTCCTTCATTTTTCTGGGCACAACCGGTGTTGGTAAAACTGAACTGGCCAAAGCTTTAGCCGATTACCTGTTTGATGATGACGGCATGATGACCCGTATAGATATGAGCGAATACCAGGAAAAACACGCTGTGAGCAGGCTTTTGGGCGCCCCTCCGGGCTACATTGGTTACGAAGAAGGTGGCCAGTTAACAGAGGCTGTAAGACGCAAGCCATATAGCGTTATTTTATTAGATGAAATTGAAAAGGCGCATCCTGACGTTTTTAACGTACTTTTGCAGGTATTGGACGATGGAAGGCTCACCGATAACAAGGGTCGTATAGTTAACTTTAAAAATACGATCATCATTATGACTTCTAATATGGGCAGCCATATTATTCAGGATAATTTTGAAAAAGTTACCGAAGACAATAAAGAAGAAGTAGTGGAAAGGACCAAAACCGAGGTTATGGCCCTGCTGAGGCAAACCATACGTCCGGAGTTCTTAAACAGAATTGATGAAGTGATCATGTTTCAGCCATTGATGAAAAAAGAGATAAAAGGTATCATCAGATTGCAGTTAGAAAGTTTGAAAAAATTGGTAGCCACTAATGGAATCAATTTACAATTCAGCGATTATGTTTATGATTTTTTAGCCGAGAATGGGTATGATCCGCAGTTTGGAGCAAGACCCTTAAAAAGGCTTATTCAAAAAGAAATTGTAAACAAGCTCAGCAAAAGAATACTGGCTGCAGATATTGATAAAACCAGGCCGGTGCTGGTAGATGTGTTTGATGGTAACGTGGTTTTTAGAAACGAGGTGTTAAAAGAAACTGCAAAAAAAGTAAACAAAAATTAAACAGAACAATACATTCATAACGTTGTTTATACAACAGGTAAAAGAGAAATATTATGGCAATGAAACCGAAAGAAGTAGTAGAGATCATCCCACCAAAGGATATTTTTGTAGGTAACCCAGATGCAGCGGTAACGCTGATGGAATTTGGAGAATACGAAAGTGAAGATTGTGCAAAAGCAAATGAAGTAGTTAAAAAATTACTGGAAGAGTTTGAAGGCAAAATCCGTTTTCAGTTCCGCCATTTTCCTATGACCAGAATTCACCAGCGCTCTATGAAGGCAGGCGAGGCCGCAGTTGCAGCATCGCAGGTGGGTAAATTCTGGGAAATGCACAATATTCTTTTTGATAACCGCCGCCAATTGGGTACTACCAGTTTAAAGCTGTACTCAAAAGAAGCCGGCATTAGCAATAAGCATTTTCTGGAAGAGTTGATCAATTCAACTTACGGATGGCAGGTGCGTAACGATTTAAACGAAGGCATTGAAAAAGGTGTAAGGGACGTACCTGCATTTTTTGTTAATGGCGAAATGGTTGCAGGCAAACCAACTTACGAAAACCTGAGTAAGGATATTAATGCGGCATTGAAAAAAGTAAAGAAAAAAGTTGTTCCGGCTGCAAAGCAAAGGGCATAAAAAATATAAAAAAAGCTTCAATGAAAATTGGAGCTTTTTTTATTGGATAACATGTGTCCCAGCGTGGTTTTCGCCACGCAATAATTCTAATTTACAATACAGTTTCAGCGAAACCCCGATGCCGAAAAGCTGTTGCAAAATAATACTGCCATTGCTATCTTTAAGGTATGTCT